>WGMW01000055.1 GCA_016124845.1 Flavobacteriales bacterium | reverse complement strand
TGCGAGCGCTGTCATCCGAGGGATCGCCTCCGAGGATCAGGGAAACTCAAATAAGGGAGGACACCTCGCTTTCCTCACAAAACCGACCGGAACATCCGGGTCTGCATCCGCAACCGAGAGAATGAGGATAACTGATGCGGGCAATGTGCTCGTAGGGGCATCAAGCTCTTCTACAAATGACCTCTATCTTGCCGACAGGCTCATCGACTGGGACAATACCGGATATTACATCGACATCAACAGTTCGGCAAGAATGAACGAGATAACATTTGATGATGGCTCAACATCAGATCCCAGCGTGAACTTCGCTGGAGACGTGAATACCGGACTTTTCCAGCCTGCCGACAATCAGATGGGAGTAACCATTAACGGGACGGAAAGAATGAGGTTTTCGGATGTTGGAAACATCGGAATCGGAACCACCACCCCCTCGGCTAAACTGGATGTACGACCATTGGACGGTGCGGCTTCATACCAATTCGCAAGTAGTGCGAATGATTATCCAAGGTTATACATGGGTGGCGCGAGCACATCGGTCGCATTCGTAATAAACAGACTCACAACCTCTGCCACACAGTATTTTGGGGAAGACAGCGATGCGGGAGGATTTCAATTTAGAGGAACTGGTGCTACCCGAATCGGTTCGTTATCGGGCTCAGGAATCCGTTCAGTTACGGTTGATGCCAGTGGCAATCTGGGGACAGGTCAACCTACCAGTGGAAGTTCTGGTTTTTGGTCACGGAACGGAGCAGACCTTTACCCGACCAATGTCAACGATTATGTAGGTATCGGTAACACGAACCCGGCCTATGATCTGGATGTAAACGGATACATCCGTCTTTCGACCAATGTCGGTATCAACACAACACCAAGAACGGACTCTTACAGGCTAAGCATGGGGGGACACATTCACATGAACAATAACGAAGTCAACTATGCCAATCAGGTACACTTTAATGATAACCTAAGATTTGTTGATGAAGGTAACAGTAGTTACCTACGATACAGGTATGGCAACACTACCGCTGGAGGTATCAAAGTGTATGATGGTAATGATGCTCTTCAAGGTTACCTGTACGCAAGCGGTGATAACGTGAACTTTGGTCTTTTGGACGCTGATGGCAATTGGGCTGTACGAGTTTACAGAGACAACTCTGTGATGCTTTACGATGATAATCAGTACACATTCGGGGCTGGACAGGGGGCAATTTCTGGTGACTACGGCACGGTTCAGACACAGAGTGACGGAGGTAAAGGCGGATGGGAAGGCTACAATATAGACGGCCGATTCGCGCTAATGTCTGACGGAACCACCAATGTTGGATTGTATAACGATGTGAACAACCGTTGGATCATGCTTCATGCCCGAAACAGTTGGACCCGGTTCTACGAACCCGATGCGACCGACTACATTTACATCAACACCAACACAGACCTTGTGATAAAGGACAACAATCTATACGATGTTAATAACTTGACGACAAACACAATTTATGACGAAGAGGACAACCGTGTCGATATTATCGATTACGTATGGTTTGATAACCCTTCAAGTGGTTATGATATGTGGTTTGACAGTTATGGAAGCGACCCACACCTTCGTTCTGGAAGTGCCGGTTGGGGCTACATCGGGCGTGTTCAAAACTGGTGGAGATATGTTTATGCAACCAGTCACATTACCATGTCTCAAAGAGATTTGAAACGCGACATACACCCGGTGGAAAGTAACGGAGCAATCAAGAATCTGATCCTTACCGATATCGACAGGATGAAACCATCCTTGTACAAGTACAAAACCGAAACAGACGACCTGATTGAAGGCTCAGAAACCAGTTATCGTCCACAATACCACCTTGGTTTCATTTTGGATGAAACACCAGATTATCTACAGGATAACGAATTCGGTGGCATTGACAACTATGCATTGGCCTCCATGTCAATGGTAGGTGTAAAACAGAACCGAGAAGATATCAAGGCACTAAAAGAGGGTCGTGGACAAAACAAAATCAGCGACTTTGGAAGTGGGACTGTAGATGGAGAGTCATTATGGGTTGATTTTGACCCTTCCTTCATAGAACAGCTTTCCAGCGGTCAGGTGCCCGTGGTCAGTGTAACCCCAAATGCGTTGGGTGCCGAGATGGCGGTCGTTGAAAAAAATGCCAATGGATTCCGTGTGAGAAAGGTCGGATCCAATCCATTGGATTTCGATTGGATAGCCATGGCGAAAGTGAACAATAAACCTGCTGCTCAAAAAGAGCAACTGCCGGAAATTATACCGCAGAACATGCTCGATCAATTGATTGTTCCTCAATCTGCCAAAGAAAAATCGAAACTCATTCCCGCAGCCGATAAGATGATACATGAACGATTGGAGGCAACACCAGATGCTCCAACGCACGACACAAGCATCGAAGGGGAATTCGACATGAATTCAAACGCTGGTTCAAGTTCTCCGAAAGCCAATGGCCTTCTCAAAGAGAGCGTAACCCCACTGGACGCAGTAGTTCCAGCAAAATCGGAATCAAAAGTTCCAATGCGAAAGTCTGAATAGTACTTTTCGTGCTGGTCGGAGATGAAAGCCCTGCTACTTGCAGGGCTTTTCTTTTTATGTCTATTACATTCATTGCTGTTAACCGAAAAAATGCTTATTTGCCTCTCTTGAACCATCCGATGGATAACAAAGGAGCCATTCAACATATACTCGACCGACTTGAGCAGGAGCTGCCTGAACATTTGACGTACCATGGTCATCATCATACCTTGGACGTAATGGAGGCCACGGAGCGCATTGCAAAAGCCGAAGGCATTTCAGGCGAATTGTTGAATCTGCTGCTGGTGGCCTCTGCATATCATGACAGCGGTTTTCTTTACGACCACAGAGAACACGAGAAACGAGGCTGCGAAATTGCAAAGGACGTGCTGCCGGAATTTGGATTTTCAGAAGAGCAGATTGAGGCCGTGTGCAAAATGATCATGGCCACTAAAGTGCCACAGGACCCCAAGAATGAATTGTCGAAAATCCTGTGCGATGCCGACCTGGACTACCTGGGCAGGGACGATTTCGAACAGATCGGATCAACGCTTTTCAAAGAATTGCAGGCACTTGGTGTGGTTGAAACAGTTGAGACCTGGAACCGGATTCAACTCGGATTTTTACAACAACACTCATATCACACCGAGTATGGCCGAAAATACAGGCAACAGCCAAAACAGCAACATCTTGAAAAAATAAGATCGATCGTAGCAGGTTATGACCAATAGTGTGGTTTTGAACCAACACAAGATTTAATTTAGCATCCGCTTAAACACAACCCAAAATCATGGCAGAAAAAAATCAGATCATCCTTGTTCCAACAGACTTTACAGCAGCCGCTAAAACTGCAATCAATCATGCCGCAAAAGTTGCGTCTGTTGCCGGTGATGAGATTCGACTTGTTCACATTGTAAACAAGGACACGAAATCTAAACTGAAAAAGGCGGGTGAATCATTGGATGACCTGAATGCTAAAATGAAGGCCGAGGTGGCCGAGATCGCATCAAAGTATAGTGTGAAAGCAGATTTTCATCTTCGAGAAGGTTCGATTTTCACAACTATTGGTGAAGTGGCCGAGGAGATCGGAGCACGGCTGCTGGTAATGGGAACGCATGGTGTCATTGGTATGCAGCACATTACCGGTGCTTGGGCAGTAAAGGTTATCACTTCCTCTCCCGTTCCTGTTATCATTGTTCAGAAAAAGACGGTTTCCGACCACGGTTATAAGACCATTGTTTTCCCGATTGACGCCAGTAGAGAAACAAAGCAGAAGGTCATTCATACTGTTTCGATGGCAAAGTTTTTCGGTTCCACCGTGCATCTTTTCGCAAGCCACGAAACCGATGAATTCCTCGTCAATGCCCGCAACAACAACATTGCTTGGGCAGAAAACATGTTCAAAAAGAATGGCGTTGACTATAAAGTAGCACATGCAGATGGCAATCACGCCAAACAGACCATCAAATATGCCTCGCAGGTCAACGCAGACCTCATCGTAATCCTTACTGACGATGGGGATGTTAGCGTTTCTGAGATCGTTCTGGGTCCGGATGAGGAGAAGGTGATCAACAACGATGCACAGATTGCCACCATGTGTGTAAACCCGGTTGCCGATCTGTATACTATTGGCAACGTACTTTTCCAATAATGAATCGCACAGGCCGTTTACATAGGATCATCGATTGGATCGGTCTGTTCTTCCTGCTCGTTTTTCTGACAGCAGCCATTTCCTCTTGCGAAGAAACCTGTTACGATGGGAAAAAGAACAATGGCGAAGAGGCCGTTGATTGCGGTGGCCCATGTGTTAAATGCGATACCTCTGGCGGAACCTGTTTTGATGGTATTCAGAACCAAGGTGAAGAAGGTGTTGATTGTGGCGGACCATGTAATGCCTGCATCACAGACTCGAGCGTTCTAAGTCCTGATTTTATATGCACAGGCAATGGCGGTTCGTCCTATTTCCCGCTTTCGCTGAACAGCTACTGGATATACAAGATGCCGAGCAACCAATGGTTTCAGTTGGCAATAACGGAACAAACCCAGCAGAACAATGGAAAGGACTATTTCCATATGGTCACAACCGGGTCGTTCGGAACCATTCATGATTACTACCGAGAAGAGAATGGCCAGGTTTACCGTTGGAGCGTGTCTTTAAGTGCTGAGGAGGTCTATATTCCTTCTAACCCCACTACTGGAATGCATTGGACAACCGCATCGACAGACTCCATAGTTATTGATGATCTTGCCGCACATCTCAACTCGCAAAACGGTTGTTCTTACACTGACCTTTTGAAAATCACCTCATTCAAAACTGACACGACCGGAACCGTGCACACTTCCACTAACTATTACAAGCAAGGTCTGGGTCTTGTTCAGCTTTCAAGCGTTTCCGCTTATTTGGATAGTGCTGTGGTGTACTGATTTCCCTTCTTTTTAATGTGCTTCTCTTCGATCCGAACGGTCGGAGAATAAAGACTGCGCAATTTTCTCGCTATGACGGGGTTACCTTTTTGTTTTCCAAACATTAAGTAGTAAACCTCCGACACATGAAGGACGAAGAGATAGTTAAACAGATCCGGAACGGAAACCACGATGCACCAATAAAACAACTCTACCGAGAGTATCCGAAAATTGAAGCATTGATCAGAGCCTCTGGTGGAGACAGCAACGCTGCGCGGGAAATCTTTCATGATGCGCTTATCCTCTTCATCGAAAAAGTGATCGACCCAGCATTTGAACAGTCCTCAAAACTTACAACCTACCTCTACGGAATCAATCGATTACTGTGGAAAAACAAACTGCGCAAACGGCAGAACAATCCAGAACTGGAGTGGCCAGACACGCTCATTCTCACCAATGAAGACCTTGGCTACGACCATGAGAAAGAAGACAGAATAAAAACGATGGAGCGCGTGCTTGCGGAGATTGCTGAGCGGTGCCGTGAAATACTGAAGCGCTTCTACCTGAAGAAAGAATCGATGTCGAGAATCGCTTCTGAGTTGGGCTTTTCGAGTGTCAACTCAGCCAAAACACAGAAATACAAGTGCCTGGAACAGGCCATTCGCCTTGCCACCAATTACCACCCTAAAAACGCCTGAGCCATGAGAAACGAACTTGAAAACATAGAGCGCGTTGAGAGATTCCTCAACAATGAAATGAGTCAGACCGAACGTTCGGCCTTTGAACAGGAACTATCAACGGACGCGGAATTGCAAGGACTTACTGAGAACATGGACGCGCTTAGAAAGGCTGTGTTCCGACATGAGTTGAGGACAAAGATCGAGCGCAATTCGAAAGGAGGGAATGGTTTTGGAAAGTCGGCCATTGTAGGTATGATCATGGTCGGAATCGGTGCCTTGCTGTGGCTGTTTTGGCCTGCATCAACCCCCTTGAAGCAATCACCTGTAGAGGCAACTACCGTACTGGTCGGACACGAGGAAGTATTCGATACAGCTGAAGAAACAGTAGACACAACATTGGTGGAAGTTGTTCCCGTTGTAAAGTCGCTCCCATCAAAAAAACAGGAAAGCCAACCAACAACGGAAAACGAAGAGCGAGTGGCCGAACATGCATTCACACTTGGTGGCCACACGCTTTGGACGGAACCCGACATTCAAACCTTCCAATTTCGAAGTGGCGAGGGAGCCACCATTGAAGGAAAGGACGGTATGCTGGTGATCGTTCCTTCGGATGCGTTTGTTGATGAGAACGGAAAGCCGTTGAGTGGCAAGGTCGAATTCAAACTTGTTGAGGCGCTTTCTATTCAGGAAATGGTGCTCTATAAGCTCAAAACTGTTTCCAATGGTGCCCCGCTGGAGTCGGGCGGCATGTTCTATACCGAAGCCACGGTTGACGGGAAAGTGGCCAACATCAACCCGAAACGGCCACTTTACATCGAAATTCCAACAACCGAGAAGAAAATGGGAATGATGGCTTTCAAAGGTGTTGTGGATAAGGCTGGAAACATCAATTGGGTTGACCCCAACCCGTTGAAAAAGTACTTGGTGAGGCTTCCGTTGGCTGATCTTGACTTTCTTCCTCCTGGATTTGAGGCCGAGGTAAAAGGCAATATGCCGTTCTTGAACTACAAAACGGCTTCTGCTGAGGTTATTGACAGCCTTTATTATTCTCTGAAAAACGTTGAAAAAGAGGACAAACGAACGTTACCGAAACGCTGGAGTCCTGGTGGTGAAACTCGCGATTATGCCAAAAGTGAAATTGCCTGCGGAATCAGACCCACTACCGTTGAGGCCATCAAGACGGAAGAATACAGCCAAACCTTCATAGCAACCAAAGAATTTGAGGCAAGGATTGCGCTTCTTCATAAACTGGAAGACGGAAACCCCTTGGTGGAAATCTACCTGAATCATCTCACAAAAGACCTTTATATCTCCGACTCACTTGTAGCCGAAATGGTTGATGACGGATACGAGGAAACGTTCAAACTGTGGGCGAGAGAAAAACTGACGAACGTGAAGGATGCCCCACTTTACCAAAAAAGGCTGTCCGAGTATTACGTGAAGAAAACAGGGGAACTGAGTAAAGCCCGCAGGCAATTGGCCGCTGAGTTGGCAGAAAAGAACAAGAGGGAGCTTGATGCCCTATATGAACAGGCAACAGGAACAAGCGGGCGCTTGGAAGCTAATGCCAGCCTATTCAGATCACTACCGAACCCGAGTGTCGCGACAGGAAACGTTTATTCGATTCCTTGGGCCAACATGGGCTGGGGCAACATAGACCGATATTACAAACTGTTGGATGGTGGCACGACCGAAACACAGATCACTGTTCAAAACAGGCCCAAAAACACCTCAGTGACCCAATGGCTCGGAGCAATAAACACCTACACAGATCTTATTCCTACAGCTAACGGATTCAGGGCAGTCTTTCCCAAGAATCAAAAGACCTCATCAAAGACACATGTATTTGCCATCGCGAAGATTGATTCTACATATATGTGGGGGTTAAAGCACTATGATCCTTACCAAGATCCCAGTATCCGGTTCGAAATGGCCACCGCTTCAATTGCAGACATCAAGAACGACCTTCGCAGGGTAAATGCAAACTTTGGCATGCTAAAGCGGCATTTGGCTTGGAAAGAGGAACAGGCAAAACAAGCGATAATCTGGGCGACCCAAGCACGTCAGAAACGGGAAGCATGGATGAAGCAACGGGAAGAGTTGTTTGCCAGCTATAAGGATGAGTTCAGACGGCAACGGGAAATTGAGCTTACCTTGAAAAAGCTGAGAAAGGCGGCATTTCCGTGTAGTGAGACCAACATATCAAGCATGGTGGTTGAAGAACCTCTCCAAACTGAACCTGACACCTACGTAATTGTCGAAGACATGCCAACCTATCCCGGAGGAGATGCCGCATTGCTTCAGTTCATTTCGGAGAATACGGTCTACCCAGAAGAAGCAAAATCAAAAGGGATTTCAGGAACTCCTTACGTTTCCTACGTAGTTGATCAGACTGGCTCTGTGATCAACCCTCAAGTGGTCCGCAGTTCTGGAAACCAAGCACTCGACCAAGAGGCATTGCGAGTGATCAGTCTGATTAAAGGATTCACGCCTGGACGCCAACGGGGTCAGCCTGTCGCTGTTCAGTTTACTATGCCAGTTAGGTTTTGGTTGAATTGAAAACACGGGAACAACCGTTCCAAATAGAATCAACAAAAAAAGCCGCTCCGTCTGAGGACGGTAGCGGCTTTCCAACCTACAACCCATGAAACTGCTTATGCAGCGTTCAATGAAGCTTTGAATTCCTTCTTGTATGCGCGACCGATCGGAACGCTGAAACGCATGTCGCTGTCGCGTATTTCAATCGTACTGCCTTTGACAGCCGAAACTTTGTCCAGGTTGACAATGAATGATCGATGAGAGCGTACAAACACTTCCTCTGGAAGCGAACTGACCATCTCCTTCATAGTAGAAAGCGTGATGTACTTTCCTGTAGTGGTCTTAATGATCACATAATCACTCAATGCTTTGATGAAGAGAATTTCATCCAAATTGACCGGTACCAATTGATAATTGGCCTTGATCAGAATTCTCTCTTTTCCGTTTCCGTTCGTATCAGTTCTCATCGTAATAGAGCTTTTGTTGATTCTAAATTCGGCTCTGGCCTTGTTTCTTTCGTTTGGTGACTGTATTACACTTTCCAGCGGTCGGATGTTTCCACTTTTAGACGAAATCGGTCTAATTTGCGACCAATCGACAAACGCTCATCCTCTTCGAAGGTTACCAGAATGCGCCAGAATGGCATTTTATTACCTTTGCAAGCCCTTTTCGGGATAGATAACAAATAGCATTTCTCTGCGTTTGGCGAACACTTCCTTCCTCTTGGTCAGACACTCGCTCATACTGCTTTCGTTTTTTATTGCTTTCGCTGCTCAGGCGCAGGACGGAAAATTGGTGCTGAACGGAAACGTGACCAAAGAAGGCGAGCCGCTGGGAGACGCAGAGGTCAAGATTTTTCAGGTAGATGGCGGACTGAAATACTCGTATGCGAACAACGTAGGGAAATTCGTGGCCACGCTCGACCTCGGAACCGAATATGTGGTAAGTGTTTCGGAGAAGGGCTACGCCACTCGCACCATCACAGTACTTACCGAAGTCCCCGAAGGAACCAACGGCCAATACACACAAACCGTGACGCTTGACCTTCAGAAGATGCGCAAAGACTACGAAGGCAATACCATACGGGAAGAAACGGGCGGAGGCGTCATGTTCAATAAGGGAACAGGTTCGTTCGTAGCGGTGAACCGCGATATAAGTCGCATACAAGAAGAGATTGCAGCGGCAGAGGAGGCCGCCAAGCGAAGAGAGGAGGCGCGCATCAAGGCGATGGCCGCAGCACGCGAAAAAGCCCGTTTGGATTCCATTGCCCGCGCCCGCGAGCGTTTTGTGGCCGATTCCATTGCCAACTGGCAACACAGACAGGATTCGCTGCTGGCGGCCAAGGAGCAAGCGCGCATCGACTCGCTGGCTGCTGTAGAAGCGCATTTGGCCAAGATCAAAGCGCAGCGCGATAAACAGCGACAGGAAGAAGCGGACAGAGAAATGGCCAAGCTCGATTCGCTGAAAGCTGCAGAACAGGAACGCAAACGTCTGGCCGCATTGGAAGCAGCCCGAAAGGATTCTTTGGCCTCCGCGCAGCAAGCGGAGAAAGACCGACTCGCAGCGGCCGAAAAGGCCAAGGCCGATTCTATTGCCGAAGCCAAACGCTTAGCCGATCTGGCTGCGCAGGCGCGGAAGGACTCAATCTCGGAAGCCGACCGTTTAGCGGACGCTGTAGAACAGGCCAGAAAAGATTCGATTGCTGCTGCTCGCGATGCGGAAAAACTGGCCATGCAACAGGCCAAGGATGCTGAAAAATTGAGAAAGCAGGCCGAAGCCGACTCACTTGCTGCCGCAAGAGATGCGGAGAAGAAAGCAGCCGAACTCGCGAAAGAACTGGACGCAAAACGCAAACAGGCGGAGGCAGATTCGTTGGCAGCCGCGAAGGAAGCAGAACGAAACGCTGCTGAGTTGGCGAAACAACTGGAAGCGAAACGAAAGCAGGCCGAAGCTGATTCGTTGGCTGCCGCGAAGGAGGCGGAACGAAAAGCAGCCGAACTGGCCAAACAGCTGGAAGCAGCTCGCAAACAGGCAGAAGCAGATTCGCTGGCGGCTGTGAAAGAGGCCGAAAGAAAAGCTGCGGAGCTGGCAAAGCAACTGGAAGAGCAGCGCAAAAAAGCAGAGGCTGACTCCTTGGCCGCTGTGAAAGAAGCGGAACGCTTGGAGCGGGAACGTCAATTGGCTGCCGAGGCTGCAAAGCGTCAGGCTGAGAAAGACTCGATAGATGCGGCAAAAGAGGCTGCGCGCAAAGCAGCAGAACTGGCCAAGGAGTTGGAGCGTCAGCGCAAGCAGGCCGTTGCTGATTCGTTGGCGGCAGCCAAAGAAGCGCAACGAAAAGCCGAGGAAGCCGCTCGCTTGGCGGAAGAGGCACGCAAGAAGGCAGTTCTGGACTCACTTGCAGAGGCGAAGCGATTGGCCGAAGTGACCGAACAGGCGCGCATGGATTCCATTGCCGCAGCAAAAGAGGCTGCAAGAGTTGAGCGATTGCGTCAACAGGAGGAGGCTGAAAGACGCGAAAAGGCCCGCATAGACTCCCTCGCGGCAGCAAAAGAAGCGGCCAAGCAAGCGGAGATTGCGCGAGTGAGAGAACAGCGCAAGGAAAATACTTACACGACCACGGTTGAGAAGAAAGGCGGTGATGTGATCACAACCACAGTCATTGACATTTACGGAACGAAGACCACATTCAAGAAAATAGCCCACAGTTGGGGCGATGTGTTCTACTACAAGGGCGAGGCCATCATTACCGAAGCACTTTATAAGACCGACTTGGATGCGGCCAAAACCGAGGTGAACCCAGAGAACATTTCTGAACCGTGATCGGCTCTCAGAAACCCAATTGAACTTTTATTCAGGAATTACTTTCCCAAGTGGGAGTTGATCCAGTTGATGATCATCTTGAAAACCTCTTGACGATCGGCCTCCGCCTCGTTGTGGCTTTCGTGGTAATATCCTTCCAAAGACCTGAAGGTCACATTGCTCCCAGCCTTTTCGGCAAACTGCTTTGATGCATCATGCGAGGTCAATTGGTCGCCCGTTCCGTGATACAGCAACAACGGAGTTTCGAGTTCCGATGCATGTTCAAGTGCCCACTCGCCACTATCATGCACTCCCACAAAAAACGCGGTACTGATCTTATCATGCACCAACGGATCGTCAGAATAGCGCTTCACTTCTTTCGGGTCGCGCGAAATGGCGGTCACATCCAATTTTGTGGATTGCAGCAATCCTGGCAGAATATTACTTACCAATCTTCCGAGCTTCACCTGAATGGCTGGTGGGTCGAATGCCAATTTCAACCAAGGCGCAGAAACAATGGCGCCATTTATCCTTGGCTTGCGCTGAAGCAGATAGTTGAGCACCACGTTGCCGCCCATGCTGTGCCCGAACAGAAAAACGGGTTTAGCGGGAACCAGCTCGATCATTTTCGCTACCAGTTCGTTGGCGCAGCCAAGAAGAATATTGTAGTTGGCCACATGTCCGCGCTTGCTCTGCGTTTTTCCATGACCGATCTGATCGTAGGAAACCACCGAGATATTCGCGGCATTCAATGCATCGACCATGTAATTGTATCGGCCCGAATGTTCTCCCATTCCGTGAACGATACCGACCACCGCTTTCGGATTCTCTACCAACCACGACTGTCCGTAAACCGTAATTCCCGTCTTCGACTTCCACGTGTACTCGTTGTGTATCATCTCTGTTTTTCGCTTGAATGCCAAATATAGACGCAATCCAACGGATTTTGTTTCCGAATAATGCTTCCTACGGAATTCCGTTCATCGCTTCCAATAGCTACGTTTATGCATCTTTGTGAAATAACCCCAGTATGAAAAAAAGCCTCCGTACCGCACTCTTCATCATTCTGCTGCCCATTCTGTGGGTGGTATGCAACCTTATTTACGGAACCATGACCGATTATCAGCCTCCGAAAGAGGAAACGGTGGCCATTCGGGCAACTCATGCGCAGCGGCCAGACAGCATTGTCCGCCTTATCGACTGGAACGTGGGTTATTGCGGATTGGGAGAGGAGTCGGACTTCTTCTATGATGGCGGAAAAACCGTGCGGATGAAGGAGGAAACTGTCCGAAAAAATCTGGATGGCGTTCTCAGTTTTGTAAAGAATAATGATTCGGTGGATGTTTTCCTTCTACAAGAAGTAGACACGCTTTCTAAGCGAAGCTGGCAGTTTAACGAGTATAACGAACTGCGTTCCATGCTTCCTCATTTCAACGCTTCGTTCACGCTCAACTATAATGTGCGTTTTGTACCTATTCCATTTACGGAACCCATGGGTAAAGTGATGGGCGGATTGGCCTCTTTCAACCGTTTTACGGTCACCAACGCCATGCGTTATCAGTTTCCATCAAGCTACGCTTGGCCGAACCGTATCTATTTCCTCGACCGCTGTTTCATGGTGCAGCGCATGCCGTACAACGATGTGGAACTGGTCATCATCAACACGCACAATTCCGCGTATGACGATGGTTCGTTGAAAAAGGCCGAAATGGATTTCCTGAAAGATTTCCTGATAACGGAAGAGGAAAAGGGAAACTACGTGATCGTTGGAGGCGATTGGAACCAACATGCGCCAGGAACGGGAGATCGAGCAGTTCCGCAGGATTTTCTGGATGGCTGGACGTGGGCATTTGACACCTCCTACCCTACCAACCGAAACTTGGAAAAGGCTTACGTTGCCGGAGAAACACAAACGCAGGTCATCGACTTTTATCTCTGTAGCCCGAATATTTCGGTGGAGGCGGTCAAGGTCATCAACCTCGATTTCAAATTCTCCGACCACCAACCCGTTTACCTTCGGGCCAAACTAAAAGGCTGAAGCCAATGGCAATACCTGCTGGCACAATTGTTCGGGAACATATCTATTATTCATACGCCAATCTGGCCATGGCTCATACGGCAGTTGATAAGAAACAGGTCAAATACGGAAGGTTCAATTACATGGTCAGAGCCAAGCTGTTCAAAGGTCTGAAAGAGGGAACGATGAATATGAGGACGATTTTTGACGATGAGAAAATCAAGCTTCAAACAGGACAAATCTGTAATTACTGTGGCTCTACTGAGAAACTGGCGTTAGACCACGTTTTCCCGCAAAAATTAGGAGGAAAGGACAATGCAGAGAACCTAATCTATGCATGCCGTTCGTGCAATAGTTCGAAAGGAAAAAAGGACCTCATGGAATGGATGGAGTTTCGTGGGCAATTTCTACCTCTGATGGTAATTAGACGCTATCTGAAATTGACGTATAATTACTGCAATGAAAACGGACTCCTTGACCGAACAGTAGAGGAATTGACAAGCATGGAACTGCCTTTTAAAATCAATCTGCTACCGACCAATTACCCAAATCCCGACCAACTGACCTTGAATATTGAACCACAAACTTTGAACTCAATTCATGGCTAAATATGTTCTTGCCTTAGATCAAGGCACCACCAGCTCACGAGCAATCCTATTCGATAAAAAAGGTGCAATTGCGGGCGTTTCGCAGAAAGAATTCACGCAATATTTCCCGAAAGGCGGTTGGGTGGAACACGACCCAATGGAAATCTGGAGCAGCCAATTGGAGGTTGCGCAGGATGTACTTAAAAAGAACGCTGTTTCAGCGAAGGACATCGCGGCTATCGGCATTACCAACCAGCGCGAAACAACCGTTGTTTGGGACCGAAAAACAGGAAAACCGATCTACAACGCCATCGTTTGGCAAGACCGAAGAACGGCTTCCATCTGCGATAAACTCAAAGCCGATGGTTTGGAAAAAGACATCCGAAACCGAACAGGTTTGGTGGTCGATGCTTATTTCTCAGGCACCAAAGTGAAATGGATTCTTGATAATGTGAAAGGTGCGCGAAAGCAGGCTGAAAAAGGCGAGTTGGCTTTTGGAACCGTTGATTCTTGGCTCATTTGGAACCTGACCAAAGGCCAAACGCACGTCACCGATTATTCGAATGCCTCAAGAACATTGATCTACAACATCAACGAACTGAAATGGGACAAGAAACTGCTGAAAGCGATTGATGTTCCTGAATCGGTTCTTCCAGAAGTGAAAGACAGCAGTTCGGTTTACGGTAAAACCGATAAATCACTTTTCGGTGGCGAGATTGCCATTGCAGGTATTGCTGGTGACCAGCAATCTGCGCTGTTCGGTCAGGCGTGTTTTGAGCCTGGGATGGCCAAGAACACCTACGGAACGGGCTGCTTCATGCTGATGAACACAGGCGAAAACCCCGTCAAATCCAAGCAAGGTCTTTTAACCACTATTGCTTGGGGATTGGACGGAAAAGTGGAATATGCACTTGAAGGTTCGGTGTTCATTGCAGGTGCGGCCATCCAATGGCTTCGCGATGGCTTGAAGATGATCGATGAGTCGCCCGACTCTGAGTATTACGCCATGAAAGTAAATGACACCGATGGTGTGTATGTGGTTCCTGCATTTGCAGGATTGGGCGCGCCTTATTGGGACATGTACGCCCGTGGTGCCATGTTCGGCCTCACTCGTGGAACAACCAAACAGCACATTATCCGAGCAACGCTTGAATCGTTGGCCTATCAGACAAAAGACGTTTTGGATGCGATGCAAAAAGATTCGAAGATCACGCTGAACGCTCTTCGTGTGGATGGCGGTGCATGCGCCAACGACCTGCTCATGCAGTTCCAATCAGATATCCTTCAAACGGAAGTGCAGCGTCCGCATGTAATAGAGACGACCGCTCTTGGTGCGGCTTACTTAGCTGGAATTGCGGTTGGCTTCTATCAAAAAGATCAGATTTCGAAGAACTGGGCCATCGACCGAACGTTCAAACCAAACATGTCATCAGCTGAAAGCAAGAAGCTGTACAAAGGCTGGCAAAAGGCGGTGGAGCGCACGATGGATTGGGAAAAGGAATAATCTCCTATTCACCGAATATCCGTATTTATGGTGAGTTCATTCACCAAATAACCGTATTTTTGGTGAATAGAAGAAGATGAACCGTATTGAACGTATCATATTCCCGCAGTTGGAAAAGCGGGTATTTTCGGGCAAGGCAATCGTACTTACCGGGCCTCGCCAGACGGGAAAAACCACATTGCTCAAAAAACTGGCATCCTCTCTCGGAGAGTACCTCTACCTTGATGGGGACGACCCAAGAACGCGCGAACAGCTTACCGATGTGGGTTATGAGCAACTGCGCAGCGTCATCGGTGAACACAAAGTGGTTTTTATTGATGAAGCCCAACGGATCATCAATGGTGGACTGACCATGAAGATGATCACCGACAGGTTTCCACAAGTTCAATTATTGGTCAGTGGCTCATCTGCTTTGGAAATGGGCGACTCCGTCAATGAACCGCTCACAGGTCGTAAATGGGAATTCAACCTTTATCCGATAACCTGGGAAGAATGGCAGCATCACAATGATTTTCTCACGGTGCAGGCACAATTGGAGCAGCGATTGGTCTACGGTATGTACCCGGATGTGTTGAACAATATCGGAGATGAAAGACCGGTCTTGCAGGAGTTAAGCTCAAGTTACCTGTACAAGGATCTTCTTGCCTTGGCCGGCATCAGGAAACCCGATGTACTACAGAAACTTGTTCAGGCATTGGCACTGCAATGCGGTTCTGAGGTCAGTTACAATGAACTTGCACAACTTCTCAACATCGACAAGAACACGGTTTCTTCTTACATCGACCTGCTGGAAAAGGCGTTTGTCGTGTTCACACTTCCGGCATACAGTCGAAATCTTAGAACCGAGATCAAACAAGGTCGGAAGGTCTATTTTTACGACAATGGCATCCGAAATGCGGTGATCGATAATTTCAATCCAATTCAACTCCGACAGGACGTTGGTGCGCTTTGGGAGAATTTTCTGATCAGCGAACGCATCAAATACCTGCAGACACACCGTGTTTTGGGTAAAAGCTATTTTTGGCGAACGACCCATCAACAGGAGGTTGATTATTTGGAGGAACGGAATGGGCAACTTACCGCTTTTGAGTTCAAGTGGAATCCGAAGAAGAAACCGCGAATCCCCCCTAAATTCAAAGAGAATTACAAGACCGGGGGGTCTGTTGTAAACCGCGACAATTTCACCGATTTCCTCATCCCATCAGCACCGCTCGTATGACCATCCTCGGCATCTCGGCATTTTACCACGACTCCGCTGCGGCCATTATCATTGATGGAAAGATCATCGCGGCAGCGCAGGAAGAGCGTTTCACGCGGAAAAAGCAAGATGCTTCATTCCCCGTAAATGCGGTTCGTTTCTGCTTGGAATTTGCCAATCTGAAGTTGGAGGATGTCGATGCCATTGCATTCTACGACAAGCCCCTTCTGAAATTCGAACGCTTACTTGAAACGTATTACGCATTTGCGCCCAGCGGATTCATATCATTCCATAAAGCCGTACCTGTTTGGCTTCGCGAAAAGCTGTTTCACAAGCGTGAGATTCGTAACGGACTGAAGGAGATTTCTGATTCGAAAGAGGCGAAAAAGATTCCGATCCGTTTTCCTGACCATCACCTTTCTCATGCTGCTTCGGCCTTTTATCCTTCTCCGTTTGAAGAGGCCGCAATCCTCACCATCGATGGCGTGGGCGAATGGAGCACCGCCAGCATCGGCAAAGGTTCGGGCAAGGACATTGAAATGTTCGCCACCATGAATTTCCCGCATTCGGTGGGTCTCCTCTACTCCGCTTTCACGTACTACCTCGGTTTCGAGGTGAACAAGGGCGAATACAAACTGATGGGTTTGGCGCCTTACGGAAATCCCGATGGCGAACGAACCTCGAAGTACAGGCAACTAATAACCAATAACCTGGTAACCGTCTACGATGACGGTTCCATCTGGCTCAATCAAGACTACTTCAACTACGCCACGGGCCTTCGCATGGCCAAGGACGACAAGTGGCAGAAATTGTTCGGCCTGAAAAAGCGTGAGGCGAAAGACGAAATGCTGAGCGAGCATTGCGATATGGCTTTGGCCATTCAGCAAGTGACCGAAGACATTTTCTTCAAAATGGCCGCCACCGCCAAGGAGAATACGGGTTGCAAGAACATCTGCTTGGCGGGCGGTGTGGCATTGAACAGCGTTGCCAACGGAAAACTCATTGACAGCGGCATGTTCGATGAAGTTTTCATTCAGCCAGCGGCTGGAGATGCGGGTGGAGCCGTTGGTGCAGCATTGGCCGTTTACCACATTTTCGAAGGGAATGAACGAACCGTTGTTCGGCCTGATGCGATGTCAGGTTCATTGCTTGGCAGTGAATATTCGGATACGGAGATTGAAGCTGCGTTGAAAGCAAAAGGCATCAACTATTCGAAAGTTGAAAGCGAACAAGAATTGACGGACAAGGTCAGTGACCTGATCATTTCAGCACATGTCATCGGTTGGTTCCAAGGGCGAATGGAGTTCGGTCCAAGAGCATTGGGTTGTAGAAGCATCATTGCCGATGCGCGCAATCCCGAAATGCAGAAAAAGGTGAACCTCAAGATCAAGTTCCGCGAAAGTTTCCGCCCGTTTGCGCCCATTCTGCTCGAGGAAGATTTGCAACGCTATTTCGATGTGAAACTGCCTTCACCCTACATGCTACAAGTGCACCAATGGAAGAGCGAATGGCACAATCCCCTGCCCGCGAATTACAGCTCATTGCCGTGGAAAGAGAAGCTGGAAACCGTGCGTTCTGAGTTTGCTTCCGTAGCGCATGTGGACATGTCGGGACGTATTCAGACCGTGAGCAAAGAAAGTAACCCGAAAATGCACCTGCTCCTTTCTAAAATGAAGGAAAAAACAGGTCACGGACTGACCATCAACACCAGTTTCAACGTGAACAACGAACCCATTGTCTGCTCGCCCGAAGATGCCATCAACGGTTTTCTGAACACCGAAATGGATGTGCTGGCCATCGGCTCGTTCATTGCCATGAAAAAGGATAATTAACTTCGTGAGAAATATTTGAAATGGAAGCGTTTTCTGACCTCATAAAATTCCTGATGGAGCGCAAAAAGTGGTGGCTCACACCGATTGTACTCGTGTTGCTTCTGCTCGGAATTCTAATCGTGATGGGTGGCGGAACAGCCGTTGCTCCGTTCGTTTACACGCTTTTCTGATGCAAAAGGTTTACAAGAACATTCTTGTAATGATCGCGGGCTTCTGCGGTCTGCATATGCTTTTCAAGGAAAAGACAATTGCCTTTCTCATCCTTGCGCTTGTTGTCCTGATTCTGTCTGCTCTAAGCGAAAAGGCGGCCGTCATCATAGACAAGGCTTGGCTTTGGATCGGAGAAAAGATCGGTAAGGTGAATGCGGCCATCCTGCTTTTCATTGTCTATTATTTGGTGCTAACGCCAATTGCTTTCTTCTCGCGAATGGGCAAAAAAGACCCGCTTCAGCTACACGCTCCCGAAAAGAGCAATTTCATCTTCAGGCAGCATCGCTACACAGCCAAAGACCTCGAAAACCCATGGTGATCTGGCACGGATTTCGTCCTTCGCTTCGCATGAAAACTCTTTTCCCCTTTTTCCTTCTTCTTTTTTCTTTTTTCTCTGTTCATGCGCAGGAGTTCAATTCGTTTTTCAGCGAAAATGTGAAGGATGGTCTCGTAGATTATTCGGGTATCAAGAAAAATCCTACCGAGCTGAATACCCTGCTGAAGGCAATTGCCAATGCGGCCGCAAAAAAAGGTGATGACCAAAAAGCCTTTCTCATCAACGCGTACAACACATTCGTCATCAAGGGAATTGTGGACCATTACCCCGTGGAAGGCCCGCTGAAAGTGGATGGTTTCTTCGACAAGCAGACCTTCAACCTGAGAGGGAAACAAGTGACGCTCAACCAGCTTGAAAAGGAAATGCTGATGAAGCAGTTTCCCGACCCACGCTTGCATTTCGTATTGGTCTGTGCCGCCAAAGGTTGTCCAAAACTGGCCTCGTTCGCTTACAACGGAAAGGAACTCGAAACGCAATTGGAAAGTCAGACACGAGCCATCATCAACGACCCTGATTTCATCCACTTGAGCGGGTCGAATGCACAGGTTTCACAGATATTCGATTGGTACGCGGCCGATTTCGGAGGCAAAGACCATGTGATCCCGTTCATTCAGAAATATCTGCTCAAGAAAATCAAACTCAATCCTAAATATTCGTTCTATGAATACGATTGGAGTTTGAATGAACTGTAATCCACTTGCAGAGCGTCACCCTGAATTTATTTCAGGGTCTAACCCAAAAACTATGAAAATAGATGCTGAAACGAGTTCAGCATGACAGCCGCCATTGATGTTTGTCACAATCCAAACTCGTTACGAGCACGGCAAACCCTTACACGGTTTCAAGCCCTACCGTCCATTCGTTGACTGGATTTTTCGCCCGATCTTTTGACCTTTGACCCATGCGGTCGCTTATTTTCATTTCGGCTCTCTTTATTGCTGGATGCGCCAGCAAGCCTGATATTCAGACCATTCCACTGACAGATGTCGCGAATGCTGAGGCACACATCAACCCCAGAGAGAATGCGCTTTCTGTCATCTATTTCCTTTCGCCTGAATGTCCACTATGCATCAATTACACGCTGGCGATGCGGAATTTGGAGCAGGATTTCGCATCTGACAGCATCGTTTTTTATGGCATCTATTCAAAGGAATGGTTTACGCCTGCCGAGGTCGATTCCTTTGCATTGAAATATGACCTCGGCTTCAAAATGCTTTTTGATGACGGCAACCGATTGGCGCATGCACTCAACGCAACCGTTACTCCAGAAGTGGTGGTTTTGAACCGCGATGGAGACAAGATCTATAGCGGCAAAATTGACAACTGGGTGAACGACCTTGGTAAGAAGAAACTGGAGGTTACCGACCATTATCTCGAAAATGCGCTGGTTGCTTGGCGTGATGGAGAACCCATTGAACCGAAACGAACTGAACCCAAAGGTTGTCTCATCGAATGAAAAATTACGGTTGGCTGTTTCTCTTCATTCTGTCTGTGTCCTGCAGTCAACTCAAAAAACAGCATTTCGACCTTCCCGAAAAGGTCACGTTCAACCAGCATGTGGCCCCGATCATTTACGAGAACTGTACGCCCTGCCATCGGCCGAATGGAGGCGCTCCATTTCAAATGATCACGTATCGAGATGTGGCCAAACGCGCCAAGATGATCCGTGATGTGACCTCCGACCGTTACATGCCACCTTGGCCTGCCGACCCGCACTATTCTTCTTTTGTGGGTGAGCGTTTCCTCACAGAAAAGCAGATCGCCATGCTTGCAAAATGGGTGGAAGACGGCCGTGAAGCGGGCGAAGGAACTGCTCCTGCACCACCACATTTTCCTGAAGGTTCCATGTTCGGTGAACCCGATCTGGTGGTGCAATTGAAGGATTCGGTAGTCATTGAAGGCAACAACCTCGACAAGTTCATGGTGATGACATTGCCGTTTGAACTGCCGAAGGACACATTCATCCGTTTAATCGAGTTTGTGCCTGGCAATCGCGACCTCGTGCATCACATGAACGGCCACTTGCTCACTTACGATTTCAACAAGAAGAAAGACGTTTTTGAAGGCCCACACGTGGTAACTGATGTGGACGGAAACAGCATGGAATCGTACCGCGCACTGGCCATAGCCAACGATGACGGCACGTTTCCAACTCTCACGCCTTCGGTGAGCAATTACCTGCCAGGCGTACTGCCCGCCATTTATCCCGAGGGCATCGGTTCATATCAGGTAACCCGAAAATCGGCTTTCCTCGTCAAGAACATGCATTATGGCCCCAGCCCTATCGATGCGTACGATCATTCGTATTTCAACGTGTTCTTTGCCGATGGCCCGCCCAAACGCCCGATACACGAATGGATCCTTGGCACATTCGGAATTTCGGAGGTTGTTCCGCCTTTGGTGGTGCCACCCAACGAGATAATGAAAGCGGAAACAAACTTCACAGTTCCCCAGGATATTTCGTTGCTCACCATCAACCCGCACATGCATCTCATCGGGCACAGTTTCAAAGCGTGGGCAACCACGCCAAGTGGGGAGGAGATCCCGCTCATTTCCATTCCGAAATGGGATTTCAGATGGCAGTATTTCTACACGTTCCATCACATGCTGAAAATCCCGAAAGGCTCGGTGATCCATGCCGAAGGCATTTACGACAACACGCTCGACAACCCGAACAATCCTTATGACCCACCACGAACGGTGGTGGAACCCGTTGACCGCGACATGAAGACCACGGATGAGATGTTCCAGTTCATTATCACATGGTTGCCCTACCAGAGCGATGACGAGAACATCAGTTTAGAACCTGATTCAAGCGTTTTCAAACATTAACCTAAGAATGTCTGTTTGAACTCAGACCGAAGCACACGAACCTTTAACTTCGCGGGCTGAAAATCTCCTGATGTTTTCTGCCAACGACCGCTCATCCATCATTGAAAAACTCAAAAACGAGACCTTCGATCTGTTGGTCATCGGTGGTGGAATTACGGGTGTTGGCATTGCGCTCGATGCCGCTGGCAGAGGATTGAAAGTGGCGTTGGTAGAGAAGCAGGATTTTGCAGCGGGAACAAGCAGCCGCAGCACCAAACTGATCCATGGTGGTCTGCGTTACCTGAAGCAACTGGAATTCGGATTGGTGCGCGAAGTGGGACAGGAACGGAAAACCGTCTACCACAATGCGCCTCATTTGGTCATTCCAGAGAAGATGCTGCTGCCGATAACCAAAGATGGTTCGTTCGGGAAAACCTCCGCTTCGTTTGGGATTTACACCTACGATTGGCTTGCGGGCGTAAAACGCAGCGAGCGCAGGAACGTTCTTGACCGCAAGCAGACCTTGAACAGAGAACCTCTTCTGAAGAAAGAGGGATTAGAAGCTGGAATCGTTTACTGGGAATACCGAAGCGATGATGCGCGGTTGGTAATTGAGGTGGCCAAAACCGCTACGGAAGATGGCGCGCTGCTTCTCAATTACTGCGAATTCAAAGACTTCATCTACCAGAACGATCACATTGCGGGTGGCGAAATGACCGACCTGAGATCGGGAAAATCGTTCCGCATAAAAGCAAAACGAACCATTAACGCGGCTGGGCCGTGGGTAGATAATGTGCGGTCGCACGATGAGGAAGTGCAGGGCAAGCGGCTGCATCTGACCAAAGGTGTTCACTTGGTTTTCGACCATGAGCGGTTTCCGCTGCGGCAGGCTGTTTATTTTGATGTGCCTGACGGCCGAATGATCTTCGCCATTCCGCGCGACAATGCCACCTATGTCGGTACAACCGACACCAACTATTCAGACAAGATCGAGCGACCACACGTAACGCAAGAAGACGTGGATTACATCCTGAAAGCAACAAACAATGCGTTCGACATTGAACCTTTGACCGAAGCGGACATTCAGTCCACGTGGGCAGGTTTGCGCCCATTGATACATGAGGATGGAAAATCGCCTTCTGAACTTTCGCGCAAGGACGAAATTTTCATTTCCAAGCATGGGTTGATCAGTATTGCAGGTGGAAAGTTGACGGGTTACCGTAAAATGGCCGAACGCACGGTTGATCTTGCGCTGCGCCAATTGGAAGCGGAGCAAAAACAACCGTTCATTCTTTCACGCTCTTCGAGCAGGAAATTATCTGGTGGAACCTTCCACAGCCTCAAGGCTTTCATCTCTGAAGTGGGCGAAACCGAACTGACATCGGTTGAACTGGCAAGCCTTTTCCACAAGTACGGAAGCAATGCGTTGGAGATCATTTCCAACATCGATTGGAAAAATAAGGACAGAACCCTCGCCATTCTCTTGGCCGAACTGAAGTACAGCGTGGAAAACGAAATGATCACCGAACTCTCTGATTTCCTCATTCGAAGAACAGGACGTCTCTACTTCGAAAAACCTGTGGCCGACAAATATGCTGAGCAGCTTAACGAAGAACTTGCCCAGTTGCTGAAGCTGAGCGATGAGCAGAAAAAGGCTTCGCTGAACACCTATCGCTGCGAAAGCAAGGATGTGCTGAATTTTGTTTGACCGTTATGACCTCCCCCGACCCCTCCTTACCAGGAGGGGAGTTTGGGGCGACTGACCCTTACAGCCTAAGGGCGAGTGCTTTGCAGGATGGGTGATGTGCGTTCAATAAGAACGCTTCGTTAAGGAATCATTATTTCGCTCTGCGTTTTCCGTCATTGTGCCTAATTTCGATTCTGCAATGAAAACGCTGATCATTGTTCGTCATGGAAAGTCGAGTTGGGCCTACCCCGATCTCGAAGATTTTTACCGTCCACTGAAACCACGCGGCATCAACGATGCGTTCGCCATTGGCGAGGAACTGCTCGAGAAAGATGTGTTTCCAGATCTGATCCTTTCAAGTCCCGCCATTCGTGCCATGAACACGGCCATCATCATTGCCCGTAAACTGGATTTTCCCCTTCAGCGCATTCGCGCGAATGAAGGAATTTACGAAGCCTCCACGTACGAACTGCTGAAACTCATTTCAAACGTGGAAGACAACATCGAAACGTTGATGATCTTCGGTCACAATCCATCTTTCACCTCGCTCATCAACCAATTGCAGGAAGAATCGCTTTACAACCTGCCAACCTGCGGAGTGTTCGCCATCGAACTGCCGATAAACAGTTGGGCGGAAGTGACCAAAGCCAAGGGAAAGAAGCTGTTTTCGCTTTTCCCAAAAGAGGTCGCGTAAACCGTTCGTCCTGTTTAGATCACGTACTTTCGGGCTTCACTTTGAAGGAGCTTGAAATGAATGGGAGCGTGCTGAAATTCGGGGCAATTGACATCGGTTCTAACGCAGTTAGACTGCTGATAACCAATGTGTTTGAAAGTGCGGACGGCCCTGTTTTCAAAAAAGCCTCATTGGTACGTGTTCCCATCCGTTTGGGTGAAGATGTTTTTGTTCACGGACACGTTGGAGCCAAAAAGGCGGAAAAGCTGGTTGATACGATGAGAGCATTCCGTCTGCTACTGGGTGTGCATGACGTTGTTTCGTTCCGCGCTTGCGCCACCTCCGCCATGCGAAATGCGACCAACGGAGAAGAACTGGTAGAACGAATCTCAGAGCACGCAAAACTCGATATTGAGGTCATCCAAGGAAAAAAGGAAGCAGACATCATTTTCTCGAACCATTTTGAGGAAAAGCTGTTCCATGATCGCAGCTACCTCTACATTGACGTGGGCGGTGGTAGTACAGAACTCACTGTTTTCAGCGAGAGCAAACCTGTGGCCAGCCGCTCATTCCGTATCGGTACGTTGCGTTTGCTGAACAATAAGGTTGAACCACAATACTGGGACAAGCTTTTGAACTGGGTGGAAGAAAATACGGCAGGTTTAGAGAAATTGGACGCGATCGGCTCGGGCGGCAACATCAACAAACTGTATAAAATGGCCGAGATTCCAGGACGAATGCCGCTCCAATGCAGCAAGTTGAAGGAACTGCACGTCATGCTGCGCGGAATGACCTACGAAGAACGAATTTCGAAACTCGGACTGAACCCAGACCGAGCGGATGTAATTGTTCCAGCGTGCGAAATTTTCCGTGCCATTTTGAAGCGTGCCAAGATCAAGGACATCATTGTTCCCGAGTTCGGGCTTTCGGATGGAATTACGCGTTTACTGTACGAAGATTACCATGCAAAAGCTGTTTAAACCGTTTGCTGCAACGCTTCTGCTATTTGCCTTCGCCTCTTTTGGAAAGGCGCAAACGGTTCCCGTGATCGGTTTGGACCAATTGGAAACGCGTTTGGCAAATGGTGGCGATACCACCTACGTGGTGAATTTCTGGGCCACGTGGTGCGGTCCGTGTGTGAAGGAACTCCCGTTCTTCGAAAACCTCCATCTCAACGCGGTTGGAACCGACCGAAAAGTGCTGCTTGTAACGCTCGATTTCGTTTCGCAGCTTGAGTCGAAAGTGATTCCATTTTTGAAAGAAAAACAACTGAAAAGCGAGGTGTTGCTGATGGATGAGGCCAAACCGAACCAATGGATCCCACGCGTGAGTGAAGAATGGAGCGGTGCGCTTCCTGCCACGCTTTTCGTCAACACACAAAAAAAGACCCGCCATTTTTATGAAGGGTCTTTCAAAGAAGGTGAGCTTGAACAAAAGCTCAAAGAACTGGGTCTGTAGACGCGATGAATCGCGTCTCTGCGGTCATCAGGATGCGCGTTTAATGCTGCAACCCAACGCTTTGGTTTCCGCAGGATTCACCGTTTTTCCAGTTGCCACTGCTTCGATGGCCTTTTTCAAATAGGGTTCTTCCACGGCCGTTTTGTCCTTCGAATTATCATCGATGGCGCCTTTGTAAACCAGTTCCATGTTTCCATTGAAAAGAAAAACATCGGGTGTTTTGGTGGCTCCGAAGGCATCCGCCAATACATTCTTCTCATCCACCAGATAGGCAAACGATTCATACCCTTCCGCTTTTGCGTGTTCTTTCATTTTGGCCATGCTATCATCGCCTGCGCGTTTGGCTTCATTGGAGTTGATGAGAACAAAACCAATGTTGTTCTTGGCGCAAAGCTCGTTGAGTTCGTTGTAACGGTCTTCCCAGGCCATCACCCACGGGCAGGTGTTGCAGCTGAAGATCACGCACAGTCCCTTTTCCTTTTTCAGGTCCTTCAGGGAAACCGACTTCCCGTCAATTCCCATCATTTTCATCTCCATTTTCGGGGCCTTGTCTCCGACATTAATTTGTTCGATCTCAAAGAAGCTGGTACAAAAGACCGTGAGAAGTGTAAGAGCAACTGTTTTCATGTTTTCGCGATATTAGAATGCTTTAACAAATGTATCTGAAAGTGCTGTTTCGGTGAAACTCTGAACAACACTATGAAGTAAAGGTTCATAAACCTAAAAGAAACGGTGGAGCCCATTCGAATCATCATCGTTGAGGATTTTCATGCCGAGACCGAAGCGGTTGTCCGCGAATTGGAAGAGGCGGACATGAACTTCGTGACCGAAGTCGTAACGACCAAAAAAGACTTTAAGAAGGCACTCGGTTCATTCAATCCAGATGTTATACTGAGTTCGTACAGCTTGGCAGAAACCAATGCCATCAAGTTGCTGGGAACGACCAGGAAAAGTGGCGTCATGGCGCCTTTCATTCTGCTGGCATTCGACCTTTCGGAAGATATTGCCATCGATCTGCTTGGAGCGGGTGTAGAGGATTACGTGCTGCGCTCCACGCTGAAGCGCCTTCCTGTGGCCATCAAAAAAGCGCTTCAGCGTTATAAGACACAGCTTGAACTCCTGATGAGCGAGGTGAAACTCCGATCGAGTGAAACCTCGTTGCGCGAAGCGCAGAAGATCGCCAAAGTGGGCAGTTGGGAGTGGAACCTTTCTACAAATCAGGTCATCTGCTCTGATGAGATGTTCCGTATCTATGACTGCGATCCAGATTCATTCACGCTGGAAGATGCCCGCAATTTCATCCACCCGAAAGACCGAGAGCGCGTTGCAGAATTGATGGAAGAGGCTTTGCCCAGCGGAGTGTTGCCCGTGCTGGAATACACCATTGTAACTGCCGATGGACAGACCAAGGAGGTGCGAGCCATTGCCGAGGCCATCAAAAATCCGAAAGGTGAAGTGGTTAAACTTTTCGGCACGTTGCAAGACATCACCGAAAGGAAGAAAATTGAGCAGAAACTCTTCTGGAAACAGGGATTGTTGGAACTGGGAGAGGAAATTTCGGACAGCGGAAGTTTCGAACTCGACCTTACCAATCGGAAGACCAAGTGGTCTCCGAACTTTTATCGCATCACGGGCATTAAACCCGACACCGTCATCAGGCGCGCATTCTTTGTCTCGTGCGTGCATCCTGATGACCGCGAAGAATATGAACGCATTCTTGAGGAAAGCATTCGAACCAATACAGGAAAACCGCACGTTTATCGGTTCATAAGACCTGACAATGGACAGGTAATTCATCTGCAATCCAATGGCCGAAGAGTAAATACCGAAGACAATACCGTAAGGTGGATCGGCAGCGTACAGGATATTTCAGAACGTGTTCGAACGCAACATGAACTTGAGCGAAGCAAGGCTTCGTTGATGGAGGCTCAGAAAATTGCCAAGGTGGGAAGTTGGGAATGGGAAGCAGGGTCTGAAGAGGTCTGGTGGTCAGAAGAGATGTTCCACATCTATGAGACCGATAAGAAAAACATCACTATTGAGGATGTAAGATCATTCATTCACCCCGAAGACAGAGCACGTGTTGATGCAATTACTGCCAACGATCTGAACGCTATGTTCACTTCCGTGATCGAATACCGTCTTCTTCTGGCCTCGGGCCAAGTGAAACACGTGGTTTCGAGTGCGAAGCAGATAAAGGATGCGACAGGAAAAGTGACCCGATTGATCGGAACGTTGCAGGACGTGACCGATTCGGTGCAAGCGACCAAGGAACGGGAAGCGTATCGAATTCAACGCGAGTTGACGCTGCATGCTGCCCAGATAGGTGTGTGGCATTGGGAGCTGGACAGATCAGAACTGTTCTGGGACGACCGCTGTTATGACATTTACGGGATTGAAAAACGTCCGATCAGCACACAGGAATTCGTTGGGTTTATCCATGAAGATGACCGCGATGCCATGCAACGTTGCATCACAGAATCATTCATTTCGGGTGATTATAAGGCTGAGTACAGAATTCGCGTTGCCGATGGTGTCAAGTTTCTTATGTCGCGAGGCAAGGTCACCTTCGGTAGCAACGGACAACCTACGCGTATGGACGGCATTATCCTCGACATGACCGAACGCCACGAGATGGAAACCGCCTTGCGCGAAAGCGAACGCCTTTTCCGAGACATGGCAGAGAACATTACGGAGGTTTTCTGGCTTACCGACTGGAAACTCAACGAAGTGCTTTACATCAGCCCGCAGTACGAAACGCTTTACGGGCTTTCGGTTGAATCACTTTACGAAGACCCTACTTCGTGGTCCAAGGCCATCCACCCGGACGACCTTGATCGGGCGACCGTTCAGTTCAGAGAACTGGCCATTACGGGAAAGTATGACGAGGAATATCGGCTTGTAATGAAGGATGGAACCATAAAGTGGGTGCGAGACAGGGCATTTCCGGTCTATGGCCCAGACGGATCCGTTTCGCGGGTAGCAGGAATCACGGAAGACATCACCAAACAGAAACTGGATAAAGAACGAATTGAGACACTTTCGCTTGTGGCATCAGAGACCATCAATGGAGTTCTGATCCATGAACCGGACGGTAAGATCATCTGGGCGAACAAAGGGTTTACCAATATCACCGGTTTCAGTTCAGAGGAGGTCATTGGTAAAGAACCGTGGTCTATTGTCGGTGGGCCGGAAACCAACCAGAAATTGGTGGAAATGACCTACGCAAAGATCATGGCAGGGAAACCGTTCACATCGGTCAACAGTCTGCGGCATAAAGAAGGTCATTCGGTTTGGGTCAACGTCAGTTACGCTCCTATTTTGGATGATTATGGCAACGTGATAAAGATCGTGAGCATCGGCACCGACATTACCAAACAGAAAGAGGTGGAACAGCTTCAGCGCGACATGCTACAGAAACTGGAAAAAGCCAACAGGGAACTGAAAGAACGCGCTGGCGATCAACCTTCCTGAATCAACAATATGGTGAATGTCGCATTGAACGTTTCTCCACTTTTCAGCACAACAAGACTGTCCTTTTGGAAAAAATCTGCGGGTTGGTCGGCCATGTCTGCACAACCGATCCACGGCTCAATGCAAACATAATTGGCCCCGGGAACAGACCAAATTCCCAAATGCGGAAATCCTTCATAATCCACTTGAAGTCGTTTCCCTCCTTTTTTGTGTTGAATCCACACCCTCTTTGAAGGAATGTGTCTGAACACAAGCGCATCTTCATTGAAAAGCTCGTAAAAGAGTCCGAAGCTATTCTCGTTGTCCAAAAACTTGCGCTTCTCCCCACTGTAAAGTCCCTTTTCGGTGAGCAGATGACGCTCCAGCGTTTGCGGTGCATCGAAACGAATTTCGTAGTCGTCATATTTCTCCCCGTTTCTGAAAGGAACTGCAAATGCGGGATGCCCGCCTACTTGGAAGCCGATGTCATTTCCGTCCGAATTCTCCACCTCGAATGATTGGACCAAACGGGCGCCATCAAGTTCATATCCAACACGGAAAATGAACTCGAAAGGGTAGTGCTTTCTGGTGTCTTCATTGCTTCTCAGCTCGAAAACCGCTTTGGACTCCGTCTGTTCCACCACTTCAAATTCCGAGAAACGGGCAAAGCCGTGCCTCCCCATCGGATAATCGGTTCCAGCAACGTTTATTTTTCCATCCTTCGACTCTCCAACTGTCGGAAACAGAATGGGTGCATGGCGCGGCCAGAACGCTGGCGAAGCATTCCACATGTGTTCTATCCGATCCCTTTTGTCGAAAAGGCTACACAATTCTGCGCCCAGAACGTTGATGTTAACATTCAGGAAATCATTTTCTAATGTTAAGTTTTGCATGTTTTTGAACTTGGATGAAACATTTTTGAACCCGTTCCGTTGATTCTAATGTTACGCGAATGTTAACTAAATGATTTTTGCGTAACTTTGGATTAACAAAAGGGTTGAGTCATGAAAGCATTGATGTTGAGTATGGTCGTTTTGGTTGGGTCAACTTGTTTCGCACAAAATAAGGCGAAGACCACATACGATGATGGCGCTGTAAAAAGCGAATATGTTAAGAAAAAGGACGGTCTGGTAGCCGTTACCAACTACTATGAGAACGGAGCGGTAAAGGAAACCGGGTTCTTCAAGGATGGAGTTCCTACTGGAAAATGGCAAACATTCGATAAAGGCGGTTCGAAAACTGCAGAGTTGACCTATGTTGACGGTCAGCGTGACGGAGAGTTCCGCGTTTGGGATGAGTTTGATAACGCTTACATTGAAATGCGCTACGACCACGGAAAAGTGGTTTCTGCAAATCGTTACCTCAAACAGACCGAGTTTGCTGTAAAAGACAAGTAAGACGTATTTGAAAAACGAGATACAGAAAGCCCCGCCAAAATTGGCGGGGCTTTCGCGTTAATACTGTATGGGTAATTGCCACTTATTCCACGATAAGTTTTCCGTGCATTGTGCCATAATGCCCTGGAAAGCTACAGATGTAATCGTACGTTCCTTTGGCAGGTGCATCAAACGTGATCGTGGTCTCTTCTCCTCCTCCAAGTAATTTGGTGTGGGTGATGATCGCATCACTTTCAGGAATGTAATCCTTATCGATACCCGCTTCGATCGCCTTGGTTGCAAAAGCAGGAATATCTGTTCCAGGCTTGAGTAACACGAAATTATGCCCCATGGCTTCTTTTGCCATTTTTCCTGTGTGAGCCAAGGTCAAGGTAACCGTACTGTTTGCTGGCACCTTCAGTTCCAATTTATCATACTGCATCTGATCGTTGCCCTCAAGGTGCAAGATCACCTCCTGCTTGTCCTCGTTAGTGGATCCGGTCGGTTCATCGGCCACCGCTTCATGCTTCGGTGCTTCCTCAGATTGTGAGGTTCCAGGAGCGGGTTTTTGTTCGTTTCCACCACAACCAATGGCAAACAATGCCACGGATGTGATCATGATCCACGTGTATTTCATTTCGTTAGCTGTTTGGTTTGAAACATCAAAGTTGAGGTAACCATCTGAGAATAACCATGAGCTTGGTCATTAATGCCTCGTCAACCGCTCATTCGAAAAAATCATTCGGGTCGAAAGGAATATCATCGTCTGGGTCTTTATCGTGCGGGCCAACTCCGGGCGGGTTGAAAAGCCCCCAACGGTCAATGATGTAGTTCCATTTGTCGAAACTCTCGACCCAATCGATAAAGAGCAGTCGGTATTCCTCCACCGCTTCACGGATCAACGGATAATATTCTGGGTGCTTAAACCCGAACATGTCCAAGGCGTGGGTGTTCACCACCAATTCGCGGGCTGATTTTCGGATGATGGCCGCATTCTCCATGCGCAGATCGTACAGGTCGCCTCCTTCCGCTCCCGCCACTTTCACGGCAAGGTTGTGGGCATCCACAAGCATATCGCCACACACCCGTTGGAGGTCCTCATTGTCCTCATCGGCCAATTCAATGATCTTCCGTACAAGGTCTCCGATCTCCTTGCCCTTCTGATAGATGGGCAACTTTTCAATCTCATCTCTCATAAGAACAAAGGAACAGAAACCTCGGGTTCTGCGAACTTAGGATTCGCCAAGATGAAGAATGCCCAGCGCGTAATGTGCCGAAAGTTCGGCCTTTCGGTTCTTGGCAAGCAGCTCCAAATATTTGATCTGCGCATTGATGTAACCCAGTTCGCGCGAGTTGACCATGAAAACGGAACTTTCTCCTGCGGTGAATTTCTCCCGTTCCCCTTCCAGCAACCCCAGATAATCTGCTACCGTCCGCTGGTAAAGCGCGGTCTGTTCGCGCGTGGTGTTCCACTCATTTACAGCCGCTGTGATCTTGTAGCCGATCTCGGCCTGCGTTCCTACCACGTCCAGTTCGGCATGCTGAATCTTGAGTTTTGTCAGTTGCAGCGCGCCACGTTCTTTACGCAACGGAATGGGCATGCTGAAATTCAAGCCCCATTGATAGTTGTTGATGGACAGATCTGCAAACGGAGCATTTCCGACCACCTGACTCAGTGCGTTGTATTTGAGGTCAAGCTGCGGTTTGAGACTTTCCACTTTCAGGCGTTTCTCGATCTTCAGCCGATCGATCTTAAAGCGATACTGTTGCAGGTACGGATGGTAGGCCACCAGGCTGTCCATGCGGTCGAGCAGCAAGCCTTGCGTGGTGCTGATCTGCACGGTTGTGCGATCAACAGGCACGGTTGTCTCCTCCAGTTCCAGCGGTATCTGGCCGTTCTGCCAGAGAAAAATATCCAGCATGGCCGATGCGTTCTGGAAATCCAATTTGGCCTGCTGCAGCGCCAACTGTCGGTTCTGCAGTTGTATTCCAGCCTCAAGCGTATCGATGTACGGCTTATCGCCCGAAATGGCCTGCTGTTTCACCGCATCAAAACGGAAATGGGCCAACTGTAGAGCTTCCTCGTATACCTTCATCACCTGATGCTTCTCAAACCAGTCCCAATAGGCCTTGCCCGCCTCGTACAGCAGTTCATTCATCATCAGTCGCTGTTCCACCAGCGTGCTTTTCTGGTAAACCTGCGCTCTGCGGAGTTCCGCTCTCCTCTCATCGATAAAAAGCCCTCGCCCAACGGGCAATGAAAGCCCCGCATAAACGAGTCCGCCCGCATTCGTGTAATTCTCGGGGTTGAGATACACGCCCCCGTTCTGCTGGTAGCCCGCGTACGCTTCTATTCCGAACCAGGTCGGCACCTTCAGCCCTGCATCCAGAAGGCTGTAATACTGCGTTCCGTTAAAGTACTTCTGACTGAGGTCGGTGCCGATCTTCGGGTCGAACCCGCCTCGCGCCATCTGCACAGTTGCATCTCCCTTTTTGCGAATAAGCTGCGATTGGACCGCCATGGGATGATGCTGTTTGACGATAGCATTGAAATCCTCGAAACTGAGCACATTGCCCTGCTCAGGCTGCGCCTGTGCCAACCCGATAATGGCGCATGCCAATAGATATGTGAACAGCACCCTTTTCATTTTTCGGCCTTCTCTTCGATAAAATCGGTTCCGTGCTTGTAATAATCTGGCGGAAACCCGTTGATCTGCCGCCACAGCTCGTACCAGATGGGAACATCTTTCAACAAAAGCATGCTGTTTGCGCCTGCGCCCACACGCAGTGCCTCTGGCCACGCATGGTCTTCTGGATCTGGCGCCACCAGCACACGATATTTCCCATTATCGCTAATGAAATTATCGATGGCAAACACCTTTCCGCCATAGGTTCCGTAACTGGTATTGGGCCACCCGGAAAAAACGATGGAAGGCCAACCATCGAACTGAATTCTGACGGGAGCGCCTTTCTCCAACAGCGGCAGATCGATGGGTTTGATGTACATGGCCACGGCCAGATCGTACACGGCAGGCATGATGCTTACAATGGCGGTTCCTTCTTTGATGGTTTCTCCGATGCCCGAGCGTATGGCCTTGGTGATGTACCCATCCTGCGGAGCAGTAATGAAATAGAGTCCTGCGCGCACCGAATAGTTCATGTACTGGTTCTGAAGTTTTGTGACGGTGGCCTCTGCATCGTACATGTTGCTCATGGCGGAGTATTTGTCCGATTCCGCCTTGGCGATCTCATCACGGTACTTGGCCTGCACGGCCACCAGTTCCACCTCCGCGTTTATCAGTTCGTTTCTGCTTGTGAGCAATTTGTTCTCTCCCGAAATCATCTCGGCCTTGGCCTTTTGCATGGAGTTGCGCTTGTTCTCCAGATCGGTGAGCGATTTCAGCCCCTGATCGTAAAGACCCTGAAATCGCTCGAACTGCGTTTTGGCAATTTCGTAATTGACCTTGTACGCCTGAAAATCCATACTATCGGCCACCACTTTAAGCTCTGCCTGCCTGTATTTGTTCTTCGTTTGCTGTAATTTGAGCTCGGCCGTCTGTGCCAACGCATCGATCTGCGTGTCCAGCGCACGCACCTTTTCCATGTACGAATCCACCGACATTTCCTTTGCTTTCAGCTGTTCCTGTGTTCGGCTCAATAGCTGCGGATCGAAATAGTCGTCCTTCACTTCGGATATGTACAGAATGGTGTCGCCTTTGTGCACCAGGTCGCCTTCTCGCACAAACCACTTCTCAATACGGCCAGCAATGACGGAATGGATGGTCTGCGGACGCTGATCGGGGAGTAATGTGGTCACATTTCCCGTGGCCCGTATGTTCTGCGTCCACGGAACGAACATGAACACCAGCGCCAATCCGAAAAAGATGGCCAGCGACCTGCGCAGCACCTTGCTTGAGGTCAAGCTGTCGGTCTTGCGCAAAGAGGCATAGTTCGAACGGTCGAAATACCTGTCTATCGATGTGTTTGATATGTCGAGCATGCCTGTTCTTAAGCGGGTTCTGATGGGTTTTTGAAGCAGCCGTCCTGCAGCAGAATGGTTCTATCTGCCTTGGAGCTGAAATAGGGATCGGAAGAAACGGCCACCACGGTCCATTCATTCTCCTTGTTCAACAGGAAATCCGTTATCTCTTTACGGTCTGGCGGATCCAAGTATTCCAATGCGTCTTCGAGCAGCAGCAGTTTGGGTCTATCAGCAACACTACGTGCAAGCAATAATTTTTGTGTAACGCTTTTAGGAAGTCGCTTGCCCTGTGGCTCGATATGCGTATCGAAACCATTAGGCAATGTGCTGATGAAGTCATCGAGTTTGAGATGACGGACCGCCCACTTCACGTTCTCAAACGTGGCGCGTTCACGCCCCATGGTAATGTTCTCCAAAATGGTTCCGTCAAAGAGCTGTTCATGCGTCAGGCAATCGCCAATGTGCGAGCGCAGGCTGGGCAGATTCAAGTTGCCTTTCGGCAACCCGTTGTAGGTTACAAGCCCCTGCGTTGGGTCGTAAAGCCCCGCAATGATCTGGAGAAGCGTACTTTTTCCTGAGCCGTTCGGCCCGCTGATCACCACGCTTTCTGTATCGCGGATCTCGTCTGTGATCCCGCACAATATGTCTCTATCTCCGTCTGGATAGCGGAAATGAACGTTGCGCAGCGAAATGGTCATTCCAAGATCCTCTGGTCGGCAGATCGTCTTTTCGCCTTCTTCCTCCTCGATCTCAAGGTCGGTCACCTGTCCCATTTTCTCCAAGGCCGTGAGCACGTCATAGATCGTCTCCATGCTCATCACCAGTTTTTCTACTGAGCCCATCACCAACAGAATAATGATCTCTGCCGCCACAAATTGGCCGATGTTCATAAGCTGCTGCATCACCAGAATTCCGCCCATGGCAAGCAGTCCTGCTGCCACCAGCGCTTTGAACACCACCATCAACGAGTATTGCTGAACAAGCACCCTGAAATGTCCTTCTCTGGCCTCGAGATAATTGCCAAGCTCCTTGTCGGTTCTGGACAGCGGAAGATCCGTTCTGCCCGCCAGTTTGAAGGTGGTGCCCGTGCGTGCCAGTTCCTCCAGCCAATGCGCCACTTTGTACTTGTATTTCGATTCCTGCAGACTGGTTTCAAGACCTGGTTTCCCAGTAAGTCTGAAAATGGCAAAGACCAGAAGAATCAGGATCAAACTGAAAATGATGAAGAACGGATGGTAGAGCGAGAGCAGGATCAACCCGAAAACCACCTGCAGCACGGCCGATGAAAAGTCGATAAGGATCTTGCTGAGCCCTTTCTGCACCGTTAGCGTGTCGAAGAACCTGTTCATCAGCTCTGGAGCATAATGCCTGTAGATGGCCTCCATTTTCACCCTCGGAATGCGGAAAGCGAACTCAAATGCCGATCGGGTAAAGATCCGTTGCTGCAGGTTTTCGCTGATGCGCAGCTGCGCGATTTGCAAAACGCCCGTGGCCGCCACGCCCGCCACCACTACAGATACGAGTACTATCCAAGCGGTACTTACCCTTCCTCCTTGAATCAGATTGATGATCGCCTGAATACCCAGCGGTAGCGAAAGGTTGATAAAACCATTGAAGACCGCATAGACGTAAACGTTGCGTATCTCCTTGCGCTCTGGCCTCAGTAATCGCCAAAAACGCTGCATCGGTGTAATGGTCGCTGTCGTTTCCATCAGGTTATCTTATGGCTTTCAAGATGGTCTGTAAGCAGAATTGCGTCACCGAATCCTCGCCATCCAACACATTGGTTAGCATTGGAAGATGGTCGGCAAAATATCGCTGAAGATGAGCCCCCTCTATAAGCGTAGAAACCAGCATGTGCGGGTATTTGTAAGATGGATTTATCTCCGAAATAATGCCGCTTACGCGCTGCACAAGCTCCTTGTAATCCACAAAAAAGCCCTCCTGGTTCTGCTTGTCAACGTGACGGTTCAGGTAGGCTTTCGATGATTCGGAAATAATGATACGGTTGAGTTTCACCTCGTTGATATGAGAGAACTCGCTGTCCTCCTCCACCTGCTGAACCAACAACTTCACCGCACGTTGCAAACGCTCTTCCGCAGAACCGATATTGGCTGTTGCGAGCATCAACCGATAATCGAGCCAGCGCCAATACCAGCAGGTAAGATAGAGCAGCAGTCGGTGCTTGCTCTCAAAGTAGCGATACACGGAAGCCTCCGTGGTTCCAATATGCTTGGCCAGTTTACGGAAGGTGAATGCCTCAAAACCAATATCATCGATAAGATCGATGCCGCCTTCCACAATACTTCGACCCAGCTCGCTGCTTTCGGGATCCTTCACATGAACACCATCGTTCACCCTAATTCTAATATGTGTCTGCATCTTTTACTTATCATTACCAACAAATATAATAGTATTACTATTGTTTTCGTAAACAATACATTTGATTTATTGTTCGTTCATCAAATTCTTTGAGATGAAAAAAATCTTGCTCGCTCTATTGCTCCTGAACCTATCACCTGAACTCGCTACCGCTGGATTTGAGAGTGAACCAGACACAAAGTATGATGCCATCATTGTGCCTGGTTATCCATACCACCCGAATGGAAAAATGAACCCTATCTACAAGGTGCGACTTTACTGGGCGTACCACCTATACCAGACGGGTAAAACCGAAAAGATCATCGTATCTGGCGGAGCTGTACATACTCCCTACATTGAGGCCAAGATCTATGCGCTGTACCTGATCGAGCTGGGAATAAAACCTGAGGACATCATTATTGAAGAGCGGGCAGAACACAGTTTGGAGAACGTTTTCTATTCCCTTGAAATAGCGAAAGAGCATGGATTCGAACGGGTTGCTGTCGTTTCAGACAAGGCGCACAGCATCATGATCCAGTATCTGGCGAAAAAATTCGACCATGAGATCTGCGCGGATTTCATTCCTGCCAGATGGCGATTTGTGCTTACCCGTTACTGGAATAAATTCAACCTGAAGATTGACCACCAAAAGGCGTTTCAACCAGGATTTGTCCACATCTCCATGAAGAAAACGGAAACCCAGCGCAAAATGGGCACCAGCGGCCACCTCTGGAAACCTTCGTCTGAGATAAAATGGTCTTACGCAAGCAACCTCGTCAATTGAAGGCACAAAAAAACCCGATCTCTCGATCGGGTTTCTGCTCCTCCTCTTGGGCTCGAACCAAGGACCCTCTGATTAACAGTCAGATGCTCTAACCAACTGAGCTAAGGAGGAATTTGAGGGCTGCAAATGTAGTTTGCTCGGTCATATAATCCAATACCTTTGACCAAAATTTCAAATTCACTGAAAATGAGCCTACTTACCGTTGGAACCGTTGCCTTTGACGCCATAGAAACCCCATTTGGGAAAACTGATAAAATTGTTGGAGGTGCTGCCACGTATATTTCGTTGGCCGCATCTTATTTCACCAAACCAATCAACATGGTTTCTGTGGTTGGGGATGATTTCCCGGAAGAGGCATTGGAAAACCTCCGCAAGCATGGCGCAAACACGGATGGCATTCAGATAAAACAAGGCGAGAAGACGTTTTTCTGGAGCGGCAAGTATCACAACGATATGAATACACGCGACACGCTGGCAACTGAGCTGAACGTTCTGGCCGATTTCGAACCTGTTGTGCTCGATTCGTACAAGAACTGTGAGTTTCTCATGCTGGGAAACTTGACTCCTGCCGTGCAGATGTCAGTGATCAACCAACTGCCGAACCGCCCAAAATTGGTGGTGTTGGATACCATGAACTTTTGGATGGACATCGCTTTGGATGAACTGAAACAAGTGCTGAAGAAGATCGATGTGCTGACCATCAATGATGAGGAAGCACGTCAACTTTCTGGTGAATATTCGTTGGTGAAGGCCGCACAGATCATCTTGGAAATGGGACCTCAATACTTGGTCATTAAGAAAGGAGAGCATGGCGCGTTGCTCTTCAATAAGGATTCGGTGTTCTTTGCTCCTGCCCTTCCGTTGGAGGAAGTTTTTGACCCAACGGGTGCTGGCGACAGCTTTGCAGGTGGATTTATCGGCTACTTGGCCAGCACACGCGATATTTCGTTCGATAATATGAAGCGCGCCATCATCTTCGGCTCGGCCATGGCTTCATTCTGCGTGGAGAAGTTCGGAACGGAGCGATTGATCGGACTTACGCAAGATGAGATCGATGACCGTGTTCAGGATTTTATCGACCTCGTGCAGTTCGATATTTCGTTGGTTAACGACTAAGCGAACCGAACCATCACCTGGTTCTTATCCACCGTTTTTCCTTTTTCCACTTCTACTGAAGCTACTGTAACATCGGCCGGTGCTTTGATGACGTTTTCCATTTTCATGGCCTCAAGCACCAACACGCGGTCGCCTTTTTTGAGCGCATCGCCTGGTTTTACATCTATTTGAAGAACAAGGCCTGGCATCGGTGCTTTCAGTTCATTCACTTTCCCTGCACCGCCTTTTTCCATTCCCAAACTCTTCAGAAGCGCATCGAATTTATCGATGGTCTCCGCCTCGTACAAGTTGCCGTTCACTTTGATGCGCTGCTTGCCATCGGCCTTGCCCAAAAGCTCTACATTGTACGAACGATGGTCTTTGATGACGTGATAAACGTTCTCCGAAATTCGGCTCACGTCCCAACCGAAAGGCTTTCCGTTCAATTGACCAGATGCCTTTTTTTCATCCTCAAACTCAACCAAAAACTCTGAATCCGAAACCTTTACACGCTTACTCATCTCTTAAAAATCACTAATTACCATGGCTTTACATGGGCTTAACCTATTTTTGCCGCCCATTCAGGAACCAAAGAAAAGAATAGAATGAGAATTCCCGTTCAGAAACATACTTGGATCATTGCCGTGCTGGGCATCAGCATGGGTTTCAGCGCGTGTAAAACGCAAGAGAAAGCTGCCGTATCCGAACCAGAAGAAGTTGTAGTTGAAGAGGTTGCGGAAGAGCCTGTAGAAATCGAAACCCGCGAATACCGCGCGGCCAACACGATGGCTTTCGACCTGATACACACCACGTTGGATGTCCGTTTCGATTGGGCCAAGCAACAATTGTCGGGCAAGGCAGAAATCATTTTGAAGCCTTACTTCTATGCCACAGACAAGCTGACGCTGGATGCGAAAGGTTTCGACCTGCGCTCGGTGAGCTTGAAGAAAGGCGGCAACCTGAGTGCGCTGAAATACACCTACGACAAAGAGAAGATCTACATTACGCTGGATCGCGAATACACAAACAAGGACACCTTGACAGTTTGGGTCGATTACATCGCGAAGCCAGAAGAACTGGAAGCCCAAGGCAGCGCAGCCATTACCGATGCCAAAGGGCTGTACTTCATCAACCCGAAGGGTGAAGACAAGAACAAACCGAAGCAGATCTGGACGCAGGGTGAAACGGAATCGTCTTCCTGCTGGTTTCCGACCATCGATTCTCCCAACCAGAACATGACGCAGGACATCAAAATGACCGTTGACAGCCGTTATGTGACGCTGTCGAATGGTCTGCTTGTGAGTTCAAAGCAGAACGGAGACGGAACCCGAACGGACCATTGGAAACAGACGTTGCCACACGCGCCTTATTTGGTGATGATGGCCGTTGGCGAATTTGCCGTGGTGAAGGACAAATGGAACGGAATTGATGTGGATTACTTCGTAGAGCCTGCTTACGAGCCGTATGCAAAAGCCATTTTCGGGGAAACTCCGAACATGCTTCAATTCTATTCGGATGTGCTCGATTATCCGTATGCGTGGGAAAAGTACGATCAGATCGTGGTGCGCGATTACGTTTCGGGCGCGATGGAAAACACCTCGGCCACGCTGCACGGTGAATTTCTGAATAAGACTGACCGCGAGATGATCGATGGCGACAATGAGGAGATCATTGCCCACGAATTGTTCCATCATTGGTTCGGTGACCTTGTGACATGCGAGAGCTGGAGCAATCTGCCGCTCAACGAATCATTTGCCACGTACGGAGAATACATGTGGTTGGAGCATCGCCACGGGCGTGCCGAGGCCGACAAGCACGGCTATGAGCAATTGCGTCAGTACATCGCATCGTTGGCGCAAACGGGGCCGAAGGACATGATCCGTTTCTATTATGATGACAAAGAAGATATGTTCGATGCGCATTCGTACGCGAAGGGCGGACGCATTCTGCACATGCTGCGCAAGACGCTCGGTGATGAGGCTTTCTACAAGGGCTTGAATGTTTATCTGACCGAGAACAAATTCCATTCGGTGGAAATGCACCAGCTGCGTTTGGCCATGGAAAAGGTGACGGGAATGGACCTGAACTGGTTCTTCAACCAATGGTTCTTCGACAAAGGTCATCCGAGCCTGACCATTACACACGATTACAACGCAGAGGCCAAGAAGTACTACGTGACCATTGAGCAGACACAGGATCTGAAGGAATTTCCGTTGTACCGAATTCCGATGGACGTGGATGTGTATTTCGGTGGCGCGGTAGACCGTCATCGCATCGATCTGACAGAGCAGAAGCAGACATTTGAGTTCGATGTGTTGGGCGAACCGCAACTGGTGAATGTGGATGCGGAGAAGATGCTGCTCGGAACAAAAGACGAAACCCTGACGGAAGATCAGTACATCTATATGCTGAAAGAAGCTCCGCTCTACTTGGACAAGGCCGAAGCGTTGGCGGGACTGAAATTCAGTAAAAACCCAGATGCCGTTGAAGCCATTCTCGGAACGTTGGATGATGAATTCTGGGGAACTCGCAGATCTGCCCTGAAGGCGTTGAAGAACCTTTCTGTGGCTGATACATCTGCCTTGAAGAACAAATTGATCTGGCTGGCGCAGAAAGACACGAAATCGCTTGTGCGTGCTGATGCGATCGCATTTCTCGCGGAGAAATTCGCTGCTGACCCGAACGTACAGGCGGTCATTGAAGGTTGCATGAAAGACCAATCGTATGCGGTGCTTGGCGCTACGCTGAATGCCATTTCGGATTTCGACTCAGACAAGGCAATGAGCATTGCGAAAGCTGCCGTGGCCGATGCAAGCGGTTCCATGATCTCATCCATTGCCTCGCTTTATGCACAGAACGGTTCTCCCGAACAGCTTGATTTCTTCTTGAACGGCTACAAAAAACTCAGCGACCCGAACGGGAAATACGTGTTCATCCAGATCTTCGGAAAATACCTGATGAAGCAGGACGTGGCGACACAGACCAAAGGCATGGACCTGCTGACCGACATGGCCCTGAACGCGGGTGAATGGTGGATGCGCATTTCTGCCATTCAGGTGTTGGCTGGAATTCAAAAAGTCTCTGAATCGCAGGAATCTGACGATGCGAAGGCGCTTGTGTCAAGGATCAAAGGTGTGCTTGACGAAGTGCGCGCCAAAGAGACCAACGAGATGATCCGTGGCATGCTGGGCGAATAAATGCTGACGCCTCAGCAGGTCGCAACATTTGCAACATAGGATCCGTTAACTGCGCGGAAACTCACCATCCGCCAAGTGATACGTAAACCCAGCGTTCGGATTTTCCTCATCGTTTATGGAGGACTGGCAGTCCTTTCCGTCTACTTGATCGGAAGCAACTATCTGCGGCAGCTCCACCAAGCGGAGCAGAGTACGCTTTCCAAACTTTATGGGATCGCTTCCACACTTTCGCAACAGGTGGATCGGCAGGCACTTTCCGAGCTTTACCAACAGTTTCCGTTGGATGGAGACACAAATGGAATTTCCCAAAGTCCTGTGTGGCAGATGTACTGCGATCTCTTTCGTGATGCTGTGGAAATCAATCAACTGAAAACACCCATCTACACGCTCAGTTACGATTCTGTGCGGGATGTGTTCTTTGGTGGTGTGGCCAGCAACGGTGCAGAAACATACGGGTGGCAGTACAAAAGCCCGCCACAGAAGCTGCGCGAAATGTACTTGGAAGGTGGAACCATTCCTCCCTTTAGGGATGAACATGGAACCTGGCTTTCTGCCGTGTACCCGTTGAAGGACATGCAGGGAAATGTATTTGCCGTGATCGAGGCCGATTATCCGTTCGATTCATTCAAAATGGAAGCGCGAAGCGAAGCCATCCGAAACGTGCTTGTTTCCTTGCTGGTGATGCTTGTGGTAGGAGCGATCACTTACCCCGTTCTTAGACAGGTATTGAGTTCGGAGGAACGTTCAAAACTTGCTTTGGCCGAAGCTAAGGATAACCTACAGGAAAAGAATGATGAGGTGATGAGCAGCTTGGAATACGCGCGCACCATCCAAGAGACCATGCTTCCCACGCAAGCGGAAATGAGCGCATTCTTCAGCCATTGTTTCGTGTTCAATCGGCCTCGAGATATTGTGAGTGGCGATTTCTACTGGTTTCACCAGTTGGATGAAAACCGTGCTTTGATAGCCGTGGCCGATTGTACGGGTCATGGCGTTCCAGGGGCGCTCATGTCCATTATGGGTCACAGTTATTTGAATGAGATCGTGGTGGAACAGAAGACCGATTCTCCTGCCGAGATTCTGGAACGTTTGGATCAGAAGATCCACGAAACCTTCACCGACCAGGGTTCAGACCCGACCAAGGGAACGGATGGAATGGACCTTGGAATCTGTTTGATCGACCGTTCATCTGAGAAGATCATTTTTTCTGGAGCAAGACGACCGCTCACCATCGTTTGTTCATCCGAAAATGAACACGTAAGTGGTGCAAAGCGCGGCATTGGCGAACACTTTCTTGCGGAGCAAGTGCCTTTTGTAAACACCACATTGAAACTGAGGACCGACTGTACCTACTATCTTTATTCTGACGGCCTTCAGGATCAGTTCGGAGGAACGGAGTCGAAAAAACTGCTTCGCAAGCGGTTGACCAATTGGCTTGCAGAGATGACCAATCTCTCTGCCGAACTTCATCTCGAAACCGTACAGATCCGTTTTGCCGAGTGGCGTGGAAACAATCCTCAGGTGGATGATATCTGCCTGATCGGGTTCAGAGTTTGATCACTCCAGATCCTGTAGCTTCTTTTTGATGTCCTCGTCCAAAGGGAAGAAAACCCTTGCAGTGAGCAACACCGTTCTGGCCGAATCCAAATAGTTGTTCTGGGTAAGGTGATCGATGTAATAAATCACCGCGTCTTTGAGTAACGGTGAGCTGATCGGATCGGGTTTATAATTCAGGTCGCGGTATTTCTCCTCCAACACAGGAAAGCTTGCCCCGATCTCCTTTTCCGCCTCATACATGGAACTCAACCGAATGTCGGTTACGCCTTTTGCAAACTGTACATAGGGGTCTTGGGGAGCGAAATCCTGTATCTGCTTGTAGGTGTAAGATGCCTTTCGGTAGTCTTCTTCTTTCTCGTACGCCTGTGCCACAGCAATTCCTTCCTTCTTCATCAGGTCGAAATACTCTTGGTTGTCACTTACAATATCCCCGTTCTTATCCTTCGAAACCGCCTTTCCTGCATACTTCAACGCATCGCGCATGGCCGATTTGAAACGCTCCTGGATCTTCGGGTCGTCCGATTTTGAAAGTTCGTAGAAACACATGGATGCCCACAGATAGGGTTCGGGTTTCTTCCTATGCTTATCGTTATCCATCAGCGACTCGGCCGTTTCCAATGCCGACTCGTAACTCCCTTTCTCAAACTTCTTGGCAATGTTGTCAAACTCTGCATTGCTTACCTGCGCAAACAAAGGTGCGCTCAAAAACAGACAAGCAATTGTAAGTTGTAAAAATCTCATTCGTTGATCATTATTTGTTGGTTGGATACATGGCCTTGGTTGGCCGCGCGCAGCACATACAAACCCGGTGCCAAGGCCGAAAGGTCGAGTTCTGTTCTCCTTGTCTTAACCACGCCAGAATAAACCATTCGGCCCAATTGATCCGCAATGGTAAACGCAGATCCGATCAGGCCATTGTCGAAAACCAGATTGACAGATCCATTGCTCGGATTGGGGTAAACCTGTGTGTGTACCACAGCCATCGGCTCTGCCACAGATGTTGGTGTGTAAGCCGAATTTTTCAATTCGATAATGGAATTCTGCCACGTGAGGCTTGTTCCCCAAGACGGTCCGTTGGTAGCCAGAAATACGCGACCATCCGGTGCCATGCAGATGTCGCGTAAGCGATCGAAAAGACCGTTGCTGAAAGATGAGCCCGGATTGGCCGCATGGTCGTCATTGAACAGAATTTCCTGTCCAACGACCGTAGTTCCATCCACGTTGTCCACCTCTATCACCTTCAAGTGTTCTGCCTTGAGCACCGTCATCAATAATTTTCCTTGCCATTCTGGAATGGCAGGATGATCGTACCAGATAAGATCGGATGGCGCAATGGTCGAATTCTCGTACCAGATGGCGATCGGATCCTGATAATCGGTCATGGAGGCGCATGCCGAAAGTTCCCCGCTCAGGTTGCAGAAACCTTCCACATCCGGCCAGCCGTAATTTCCTCCTGCCACAATAATGTTCAGCTCATCATTGGTGGTGGGGCCGTGTTCCGAACTGTAGAGATTGCCGTTGGGCGCAAGCACCATTCCTTGTGCGTTTCTGTGGCCAATGTTGTAGAGGTAACTGTTCGGGCCGAAGGGATTATCAGCCGGTATGCTGCCATCCAAATTCATTCTCAGGATCTTGCCGTTCACAGAATTCTCATTCTGCGGAGATGACTGGTTCTGGTAATCGCCCGTGGTGGCAAGCAGCGTATTGTCTGGCAGAATCATCAGCCTGCAACCCACGTGCGTTGTGTTCCCGTTGATCGCATCAACCAGCGTCAACGGATTTTCAAGCATCCCCGAGCTGGTGTTGTAATCGTACCGCACAACCCGTTCTTTGATGCCTCCACTATAGTAGGTGTACGCGAGAAAAACCTGTGGCGTGTTCTCAAAATCGGGATGAAGTGCCAAGCCCAAAAGCCCCGATTCCGTGTTGTCGTAAACCGTATTGGTAAGGTCAAGGATCGTGGTTCTGTCACCGGTGGTTGGATCCAATCGGCTCACGCGGCCATAGCGCTCCGTCATCCAAATATGATCATCCGGCCCCCATTGGATCTCCCACGGAATGTCGATGCCATTGCTCTCGTTGTTTCCTTGGATCACCACGCGTACATCAAGCGTGGTGTTGCCGACCGTAACCGTACTTGGCTGACCAAGAGCGATCGAAAACATGAGAAAGGGGAAAGAAAGTAGAAGCGTAAATTTTCGAATCATACCACGCGGTCAGAGGTTACGATTCTCAAATATAACATTCGGCTACGCGAAACGCGTAGATCACCAAGGATTTGTTGCCCAAACCGTGACCTCGGGCACAAATCCACGGTCGTCCATTTTCAGTTGAGAGATGATGACATCCGCAATTTCTTTCGGTCTCAGTTTGTTGGAAACCTCCGCCCTGTTTTCTCCGCTCGGATTGCCAAACGCGGTGGTCACCTCCGATGGATTCATGTGCATGACGCGCACATTGAACGGACGAAGATCGGCCTGCCAGCATTGGCTCAATCCGCGCAGCGCAAATTTGGATGATGCATAGATGCTGCCTTTGGCATAACCTTTCAGCGAGGCGGTGGAACCGATGTTCACAATATTCCCAGACCTCTGTTTCCTGAAAACGTTGGCCGCGGCCTGACCCATCATGGCCGCACCGAAAACATTGGTCTGATACACGCGGAGCATGTCATCCATGTTCAGTTCTCCGATCTCTGCCCAACCAGCACCGAAACCTGCGTTGTTGATCAGAATGTCAAACGATGAGTTCTCTTCTGTGATCTGTTTAAACGTCCGATTCACGTCATCCTGAATGGAGGAATCTGCCAAAATGGGAATGGCACCGATCTCGTTGGCCGCTGCTTCCAGTCGTTCCTTGTTTCTTCCAGTGATGTACACCTTAGCGCCTTCGTTCACCAGTTGAAGCGCGGTCTGTTTGCCAATGCCGTTGCTCCCGCCCGTCACCAGCGCTACTTTATCTTTTAGATCCATGTTCTAAGAAATCCGCTTGCGCGATTATTGTTCGATCTGCACCCGCAAAAAATCGCGAAAGCCCATGAAGTTGCTTCCAAAGCCTTTCAGATCTGCGCGGTAAATACTGTACGATTCAAATCCGACCGATTCCGACTCGCGTTCCATGATATACGCAGGATGCTCGCCCGAAAAGCTGTCCATTTTTGTTTCCAGAATAGAACGCACCGGGTCGAGATAAAGTCCCGAGACCAGATCGATCTTACCTTCAAAGAACGCTTCCAACTGCGCTTCCTTTCCAGCAATTTCCCTGAAAACGAGCGTGTCGAGGTAGGGCAATCGGTTGCCGAACGCATCTTGGACAAAGTATTCCGGATTACGAACGAGGGCAATTCCATCGGCATCTGAGCCATACATGAATGCGCCCGCTCCCACTTTGCTTTCGGCACCATACTTCTCCATGGCGATTTCTGAAATAACCGCTGTTGAAGGCTGTGCAAGCACAAAAAGGAATGATGGATCGGGTTTCATCAACTCAATCCTCAACGTATAATCATCAATTGCCTGAACGCCTGAAATTTCTGGCGCGCTTCCTGCATGAAAAACATCGGCACCTTCTACGCGATTGGCGAATGTGCTACCGAAAGCCTTGGAATCACTTGCACACAATTGTTTGAAGCTGTACACGAAATCATGGGCCGTCACATCCCGCGACCCGTTCCCGAAACACTCATTCGCGTGGAATTTCACGTCTCTTCGAATAGAGAAAATATAAGACGTGCCACTTTCATCGGCCGACCAGCTCTCTGCAATGGACGGAATCGCTTCCAGCGTTTTCGGGTCGAGTGCCACCAAACAACCGTGCAGATGCAACCCGATCTCGGAAGATGACGCATCAACGATCTGAGCGGGCAACAGCGTCACTTCACCCTTCGGGAGAGCCACGGCCAACGTTCCGCCAAGGACCACATCGCCCTTGGCCGTGCGTTGGGTTTGCGGCTTTTCCACCTTTTCGCACGAAGAAAATGTAACCGAAGCGAGAATTATCAGTACAAAGGCGCGGAAGTTGTGTGGATTCATGGCGGTCGGTTTATACAAGATTAGCGTTTACGCTGAAAGAAATCAAGCAATATGACCATTCGTCCAATTCCTGCACATTCCAATTGCGTTCGTTTTGAATTATCTTTACAACCCTGTAATATTGCCTGTTACTAACATGTTTTCCACTAAGATGACGAGATTCCTTACCTTCAGAAAACACTTGCTTGCGGTGGCCGTGCTGCTTTGCACAATGCCAGCCATGGCCGGAACCATCCTTTTGGAGGGAAATTACCACGGGCGAAATCTTTACGTTCAGAATCCATTTGCATCAGAAGGTGTCGGTTTCTGCACGTTCGAAGTAAAAGTGAACGGACAGGTGACCACAGATGAGATCAACTCAAGCGCATTTGAGATCGACCTCAGCTTTTTCCAATTGGAACTGGGCGCACCTGTTGAGATCCGCATTTCGCACAAGGACGATTGCAAACCTCGCGTAGTGAACCCAGAGGTTCTGAAGCCGATGAGCACATTCGATGTGAGTTTGATCGGTATCAGCAAATCAGGAGTTTTGGAAATGACCACCACCAACGAGACAGGAAAACTCCCTTACATTATTGAGCAGTTCCGTTGGAACAAATGGGTGGAAGTAGGTGAGTTTGAAGGAAAGGGAAATCCTGAGAAGAACGATTACGAGGTTCAACTGACCACCGTTCATTCAGGCCAGAACCGTTTCCGCGTAAAACAGAAAGACCAGCGTGCCAAACCGCGTTACTCTCCGGAAGCCAAGTTGAATTCACCGACCCCTGAGATCACCTTCCAACCTGGTGATGGTAAACGGGCAGATGACGCGATCAATTTCTCAGACAATACGCTTTACGAGATCTACAACGGTTACGGAAACATAGTGGCCAAAGGTGTGGGCAAGCGTGTGGATGTGAGCGGCCTGGAGAAAGGCACCTACTACCTGAACTACGGCACTCAGACCGCCACGTTCAAGAAATAAGAATTTAGTTGTTGATAACACGAAGGCCGCTCCGAATTCGGAGCGGCCTTTTTATTTTGCAAGCATGGAACACATTGAACATCTCGGAATCGCAGTAAAAGACCTGAACGTGTCTATTCCTATTTATGAAAAACTGCTGAACACCACTTGCTACAAACAGGAAGAAGTGGCATCGGAACATGTGATCACCGCGTTTTTCCGAACATCAAACAATAAAATTGAGCTGTTGCAGGCCACGTCTCCCGAAAGTGCCATCGCCAAATTCATTGAGAAACGAGGCGAGGGAATTCATCATGTGGCTTACGCGGTAAAGGACGTCCGTGCAGAAATGGAACGTTTGCGAAACGATGGTTTCCGCTTGTTGAATGAGCAGCCGAAACGCGGTGCCGACAATAAACTCATCTGTTTCGTCCATCCAAAAGATACTTCGGGCGTTTTGATGGAGCTCTGCCAAGAGATCTCAGAATAGATCGAGAATCGTTTCTCCTTGATCTGCTCTGAGGTGGTAAACATTCAGACCTACCTTTCTCGCCCCTTCAATGTGTTGTGGAGAATCATCAATAAAGAGCGTTTCTTCCGGTTTGTAATTCTGTTCCTTCAAAACCATTTCAAAGATCCGTGCTTCGGGTTTCCGCATTCCCGTTCGGCATGAGTAGTACACGTGATCGAAAAAACCAGAAAGGTCTTCCAGTCCGTGCGTTTGCTTTAGTGACGATTCAAACGCCTCGATATGAATCTCATTCGTATTGCTCAGCAACGAGATGCGCTTTTCTGCACGCAGCTTTTCTAAAACAGTAAGCCGCTTCGCTGGAAGGTCGAGCAACATGGCGTTCCACGCGCTATCCAATTCCTCATCCAGAATAGAATCTTTGAAAACCGTTCTCAGACCATTTCGAAATGCTGCTGGTGAGATTTCACCACGTTCAAATCTGTCAAACAGATCGGTCTGATTCAGCTGCGAATAGCTTTGTTCAAAGTCATTTATTCCCAATTCCTGAAAAGCCGCAATGGTGCGTTGATAGTCGAGATTTAAGATCACGCCTCCAAAGTCAAAAATGATATTCGGATAGTCTTTCGGGTTCATTTGAAGCGTGTTGGTCAGCAGCGGCCAAATATATACTTTTGCCGTCCGCTCAATTTGAACGGAAAGCCGAAAGGCACGGGCCTATAGCTCAGCTGGTTAGAGCACTTGACTCATAATCAAGGGGTCCCTGGTTCAAGCCCAGGTGGGCCCACCCAAACCCCGCATTTGCGGGGTTTTTTATTTCCTTTATGGCAACATCAAAGAATTAGAACATGAGAAGTTTGACCCTTGCATTGGTGCTGTTTTCGAGCATCGCATTCGCACAAAAAAAGATTGAGGTGGTAGAAAAAACCGTGACCATCGATGGCAAAGACCGCAATTGCCTCACGGTTTCCATCAAAGGAGCGGACGTGGAAGAGGTGAAAAAGGCCTGGAAAAAGCAACTCAAGGACCTGAAGGGAAAAGTGGATGATAAGACCATCATCTTCGGAGATGACTGCAAGGACAAGTCCATGGGCGATAACACCTTCGATGTGTATTCCATCGTAGAAGCCACCATTGACACGTCCGTGAGGCTTTCCGCAGCATTTGATCTGGGCGGGGCAGATCTCAACTCCACCGATCATCCCGAAAAATACCTGGCTGCCACAAAGATCGTACATGATTTTGGGGTTGACCAGGCCAAAGCAGTTGTTCAAGGAAAGATTGATGATGACCAGAAACTTTTGAAAGGGCTGGAAAAAGACCTGAACGGCCTCGAAAAAGACAAAGAGAAAGCCGAAAAGGACATTCAGGACAACAAAGACAAGATCATCGCAAACAAGGAGGCCATCGCGGGAAACATTTCAGACCAAAAGGCCAAGCAGAGCGAGAAAAACCGATTGGAACAAGGGCAGATTGAAAAGCCCTCAGACGAAGTGGCCAAAGTGATAAAGGATTACGAGAAGGAGCTTGACAAGATGGTAAAAGACAAGAAGCGGCTTGAGAAAGACAATGAAAAATTGGAAGAAAAGATCAAAGAATCTCAGGCAGCCATCAAACAGAACGAAAAGGATCAGGATGCTAAAAAAGCGGAGATCGATGAGATGAAAAAGGCGATTCACAACCTCGAATTCAAACTGAAAGAGATCCTTTGAACCATGCCGTTGTTCCCATGCGTCCGCTGAAGCCGTTTCTCCTGTCTGTGTTGCTTGGCCTTACCATCCTTGGTCAGGTTTATTCCCAAGAAGCGGAAAGCCCTTACAATTTCAACTGGAAGCGTGAACTTATCTATGCCTCTGGCAGCGGGTTGATCGCTGCGGGTGGCGTTTTCGCGGATTACCAGATACAGCCGCTGACAGCTGCACAGATCAATGCACTCGACCCGTATGCGCTCCCTGGGCTTGACATGAGCGCGGTACATCGTTGGAACCCGAAGGCCGATCTGGCAAGCGATATCATGCTTTATGGCTCCATCACGCTTCCTGCGTTTTTGATGATAAACAAACGGGCGCGTAAGGATTTCCTTGCCGTGGGTTTCATCTATGCCGAAACGGCTTTGCTTACGCTTGGCGTGACCGAATTGGCCAAAACGGCCGTGAGAAGGCCTCGGCCGTTCGTTTACAATAAGGATGTGGACGTGTCGTACAAGACCGACCGAGATGCGCGGCTTTCCTTCTTCTCTGGCCACACCTCCATAACGGCCGCCCTCTGCTTCACCACGGCCAAGGTGTTTTCCGATTACTCAGACAACGAAACGCACAAAGCCTTGGTCTGGACTGGCGCGATCCTCTTCCCCGCTGCGGTAGGTATGCTGCGCTATGAGGCTGGAAAACACTTCCCCACAGACATCATTGCAGGCTACATCATTGGTGGAACCATTGGCTACCTGGTGCCTTGGCTGCACCACCGAAAACCGCTGGTGAAAGGGTTGAGCATCGTTCCTTTTTCGAATACACAGAAGCAAGTGGGTGTTTATCTTAGCTACCAACTATGAGACTCCTGTGTTTTGTTTCACTCGCAGCCCTTTTGATTGCAGTCGGCTTCAGTTCCTGCAAAAAGGAACACGCAGCTGACTACCGTGATGGGTTTGTTGGAACGTACATTGGCCCACGCACTTCCACTTCGTGGATGTTGGGAGAACCGAGTCACACCACGGATACCACGGATACCGTTACGGTGGTTGCGGTAGGCGATTCGTCCATTCGTGTGGATGCTACTGAAATGACCATCGGAGAGGACGGTTATTCCATGCTTTCAGGCATCGGAAGTCCTTCAAATTATTTCTCCGTCCAGTTTTTCAGCACCGATAGTTTGGAGGTGAATACAAATACCGGTGGTCTTGGTGGAGGTTTCCGCACCCATTTCCTCGGCAGGAAACAATAGCCTCAGCGCGAATACTGCCCAAGCAGCTGCATCAGTTCGTTGAGCTTTGGCGAAAGCACAACTTCCGTTCTGCGGTTAACAGCACGGCCTTCTTTCGTGGAATTATCCGCCTTTGGCGCAAACTCGCCCTTACCGGAAGCTACCAGACGTTTCGGATCCACGCCATCATCGGTAAGAATACGGACCACGGAAGTAGCCCGCGCCACACTCAGATCCCAGTTGTCCTTAAAGCGGTTTGTCTTGATCGGAATACTGTCCGTGTGTCCTTCAATGGCCATGTTGATGTCGGTGTTCTTCTTCATCACTCCGGCCAATTTCTTCAACGCCTCCACTCCTTTCGGTTCCACCGCATCGCTACCCGATTTGAAAAGCAGTTTGTCACTCATCGAAACGTAAACCTTTCCATCGCGCATTTCCACGCTCAACTCGTCATCCGAAAACCCCATCAACGCATCTTTCACGCGGTCGTTCAGCGCGTTCATCAACTCATCCTGTTTCTTGATGATCTCCTCCAGCATGGTCAACCGCTCCTCTCTGTTCTTTAGCAGCCGTTCTTTCTCGTCCAATTCTGCTTGCTTGGCAGCAAGATCGCTGCTCAACCCGGCCACCTGCGCTCCCGAAGACAACTTCAACTGATCATACGCCTTCTTGCTGTCTGCCAGATCAGATTGCAGCTTTTCGCCATTCTTGCGCGATGCTTCCAGATCGTCTTTGGTTTTGGCCAGATCTTTTTCCGTGGCCTCCAGAATTCCTTCCAGATCAGAGGTCCGCTCACAGAGTGAATCGCGCTCGTGAAACGCTTCCTTGAATTTCTTCGATTGGAAGAATTCCTGCATCTCCGTGTAAGACTCTCCGCACGGTTTTACCGAAGCACAGGAAGACGCCAGAACTGCTATTAATATGATTGCCAAAAGATGGTAAGTCGTTCTCATAGGTTTGATTTTGCAGTTCAAATTTAGTTGGGTCCACACCTTGCTTTCCGTAAACCGCACGAATGTTATCCACGGTCGGTATTTCATAGTTTGCCGAAAACGAGCTTGCTTCCCAGCCCATTGCATCAACTCCATAAACTGCCATTTTTGTACTTTTCAAGACAACCAGAGACCCTTTTGCCCGTACTTAAAACCACACGACCCCAGCATGCGATCCCTTCGGTGGCTCATTAACGGAATTCTGTGTTTTCTGCTTACAACCACATTGGTTTTAGGTCAGGAATGTGGCATTATTTACGTGTCACCGTCCGGAGCTTCCAGCGGAACCACAGGAACGCGCGCCAACCCTGCCAACCTGAGCCATGCGCTTACTCTTGCCAATGCAACCAATAATGTGCTCTGGCTGGCATCTGGCACTTACACCATTACCAATGCGCTGTCCATCCCAAGCGATGTGACCATTGAGGGCGGTTTCAACCCGACCACATGGATAAAAAGCAATGCCACGCCATCCATCATTGACCGTACCTCTGCCAACGCGCTACCTTCCCCCGCCAATGCCTTGGTCGGCCTGGCGGGTCTGAACGCCTCTGGATTTCGATTGCAAGACCTTACCATCAATGTGGCAGATGCAACTGGAACGGAGGTCTCCGTTTACGGCATCTACCTCAATGGATGCAGCAGTTACAACATCGTTCGATGTGAAGTGACCACAGGACAGGCGGGCGCGGGTCTTCCGGGAACTCCGGGAACACCCGGTACCCCAGGTAGCCCCGGTGGAAATGGTCTTCCTGCTGCAAATGAACAGAACATTCCTGCAGGAGGTTCCGGTGGTGCTGGCGGAAGCAACGGTGGCAACGGAGGTACAGGTGCCAAACACAATCCACAGGCATCGGCTATTGGTCAGGCTGGTGGTGGTAGTTGCGGTGGTGCTGGCGGAAATTACGGAGACGGCCCTTCCTGTGGATGTGGGCTTTTCGGTTCAAGTCATAATGGTGGATGCGGAGGTTCCGGACCCAGCAATGGTCAGGCGGGAGGAACTGGAAGCCCCGGAAATGCTGGTTCTGTGGGTGTTCCGGGCTCCTATGCTTCAGGATATTTTCTTCCCGGTGCTGCCGGAGGAAACGGTACTGCTGGTAGCGATGGCTGTGGCGGTGGGGGCGGTGGGGGCGGTGCTGGACGACAGCAGCCCGGTTCTGACGATGTTGGTGGTTCTGGTGGCGGTGGCGGTGGCGGTGGCTCCGGAGGTACTGGGGGTACGGGCGGCACAGGTGGCGGTGGGTCGTTTGCCATATTCTGCTGGAACAACGGAAACGGGGGAGTAATTATGGATTGTGCGCTTTCGGCAGGTCTGGGAGGAATCGGTGGTGTGGGAGGTGCTGGTGGTGCTGGTGGTGCAGGAGGCGCTGGTGGTACTGGTGGCTCTGGTTTTGGTTGTTCGATAAGTATTGGTGCGGCTGGTGGTGCGGGCGGTGCGGGCGGTGCTGGTGGTGCTGGTGGTGCTGGAGCAACTGGCCCAAGCGTTAGCCTTGCGGAAGAAGGAAGTGGAACACCCGTTTCAGCTTCGAACAATACTGGCGTTCCGGGAAATCCGCCAGTCATAAACGTTGATAATTACGGATGTACGAATTCTGAAGTGTCTTTTTCGGCCACGGGAGGAAATGGTGCGTGGAACTTCGGTTCGGGAGCCACGCCACAGACCGCATCTGGCAACGGCCCTATTGCAGTCACCTATTCTTCCACAGGAAGAAGAACGATCACTTACGCAGGAACAACTTTCACCGATTTCATCGGGATTTTCAACTCAGGTCCAACCTTGCCAACGATTTCCCCTGCCAACCCGACCGTTGATGCGGGCTGCCCGAATCAGTTCACAACCACGCTTATTGGCAGCCAGTACGATTGGGATTTCGGCCCAGCGGCTGCACCGGCCACGGAATCTGGAGCTTCTGTTACCACCACATCTGATGTCTATTTCGGAACTCCGGGAACGTATTGGGTGAAAGTAACGGTGCTTACCGCATGCTGCGGCCCCGTGACCGATTCAACGCAGGTAACTGTTCAGTCGAGCGTTTATAATGTAACGCTGACCGCCAGCAGTACCACCATCTGCGATGGCGACCCGATCACGTTCACGGCCAACCCATCGACCTACGACAACTACGAATTCTTCATTGATGGTGTGTCGGCTCAGAATGGAGCAAGCAACACTTTCACCAGCGCAACGATTCAGCAGGGAGACAGCATTTGGGTGGAAGCATTTGTAGGAAGCTGCTTCGCGAATCCGAGTGATACGATCATCCCCACGGTGAATCCGATTCCTACGGTTACGCTCACATCTGATGATTCGGACAATGAGATCTGTGCTGGAGCGACCATCACGTTCACGGCATCGCCCGCAGGGCTGGATAACTACGAATTCTTCAATGGAACCAACTCGCTGCAAAGCGGCACGAGCGAAATTCTGTTCGGAACGGTTCCCGTGAACAACAGCATTACGGTGATTGCTACGCAGAACGGATGTGCGAGTCCCGCAAGCCAACCGATTGTGACCCAAGTTGACCCGATTCCGCAGGTTTCGCTTGTCAGTTCCGACCCGAATGACAGCATCTGTGATGGCGACCAACTCATTTTCACCGCGCTACCTATCGGCTTGGCCAACTACGAATTCTTCGAAGGCGTGGCATCTGTTCAAAGTGGCGCTTCCAATCTTTACCAGACCAGTTCGCTGGTTACGGGAACATCGGTTTCCGTGATAGGAACAAGCACCGATGGCTGCGTGAGCGATCCGAGCAATGCCATCGTTACGGTTGTCAGTCCTTACCTGAGTGTGACGCTAAGTGCTCCGGTCACGGAAATATGCGAGGGAGAATCGATCACATTCACGGCAAATCCTGCCGGATTGGACAGCTATGAGTTCTTTGATGGAAGCACGACCGTTCAGAACACTTCCTCCGAAACATGGACAACCACAGGTCTGGTCTCTGGCAACAGCATAACGGTGGAAGGCACACAGTACGGTTGTACCAGCGTAGCAAGCAACGCTGTTTCCATCGCGGTCATTGCAGCTCCTGTTGTTGATCCAGGCTCTGATATTGAGAACTGCGTGGATGATGCCGATGTCACGCTATCGGGCTTTTCGCCTGCGGGCGGAACTTGGTCCGGAACTGGCGTGACAAACGCCACTGGGGTATTCTCGCCCTCCACAGCAGGTGTCGGAAACTATTACCTCTATTATGAGGCCACCAACTCCAACTGCTCCACTACTGATAGCATTTTGGCAGTTGTACATGATCTGCCAACGGTTGACGCGGGCACTTACAACCCGTTCTGTTTGGAGGACACACTCAGCCTGATGGCAACCGGGGCTGTTTCCTATGTTTGGAATCCAACCACGGAACTGAGCAACGCCAATATCTCCAATCCCGATTTTGTACCGACATCTGATGGCACTTTCACGTACACCGTAACGGGAACCGATGCCAACGGCTGCGTGAATTCGGGATCGACAACCATTACGGTGGAGCCGATTCCTACGGTGAGTTTTACGGTGGATGATGTGTGCGTGAACGACACTTCCATATTTGATAATTCCTCCGTGCCAGCTACGGGCGTGACCTATTTGTGGAGTTTTGGTGACGGACAGGTTTCAACCGATCAATCTCCATCGGTTGTCTACCAAGGAGCGGGAACGTTTGGTGTAACGCTTCAGGTCGTTTGGGGAAATTGTTCAGCCCAAGCCACCGATTCGGCCACCGTCAATCCGCGTCCGACATCCTCGTTTGTGGTAACGCCAAGTTACGCAACCGCCATCGAGCCTTTCTTCACATTCGAGGATCTCTCCATCAATGCCGTGGATTGGGAATGGGATTTCGGTGATTTCTCCGGTTTCTCCAATGACCAGAACCCGACACACACGTATGCCGATACAGGAACGCAGGTGATCACACTGGTCACTTTCAACCAGTTCGGTTGTACGGACACGATCCTTGATTCGGTGTATATCGCTCCGTACACCACCTTGTATGTCCCGTCCGCGTTCTCGCCAGATAAAGACCGCGTCAATGATGTCTTCTACGCCTATGGAAAAGACATCTTCTGGTTCGATTTCCGCATTTTCGACCGTTGGGGCAAAGAGCTTTTCTACACCAATGATATTACCGAAGGTTGGAATGGAACGGATATGAAAACAGGTCGAGAGGTAAAGTCGGGACTGTACGTTTACCAGATTCTTTACAAAGATTATCGCGACCGACAGTACAAGAAGCTCGGAACAGTGACGCTTATCCGTTAAGGCCTTTCATGGAGAGGGAAATGCGCTTTCGCGGAACATCTACATCCAACACACGCACTTTCACGTGCTGATGTACAGAAACCACATCGGTCGGATTCTTCACAAAACCATCTGCCAATTGCGAAATATGCACCAGACCGTCCTGCTTCGCGCCCACGTCCACGAACGCTCCGAATGCGGTGATGTTCGTGACTATTCCGGGCAATTCCATTCCCGGAATGAGGTCGTTGATGGATTTGATGTTCTCATCAAACTCAAATAATTTGATGATGCGTCTTGGGTCGCGACCGGGTTTTAGCAACTCTTCTTTGATGTCTTCCAGCGTTGGCAGACCGACCTCGGCAGTAACGTAATTGGAGAGGTTGATCGCGTTGACCAATTCCTCATTTCCAAGCAACTCATCCACCGAAACCTTCAGGTCTTTGGCCATTCGCTTTACAATGGAATAGCTTTCTGGGTGAACGGCTGAATTGTCCAATGGATTTTTCCCGTCAGAGATCCGCAAGAACCCTGCGGCCTGTTCAAATGCTTTGGCACCTAATCGGGGAACTTCTTTTAGTTGCTCACGCGATGAAAACGGACCATTCTGCTTTCGGTATTCGAGAATGTTCTCCGCTAATTGCGGCCCAAGTCCAGACACCTGATTCAGCAAATATTGACTTGCTGTGTTGAGATTTACGCCAACCTGATTCACACAGCTTTCCGTCACACGGTCGAGCGAGGTTTTCAGCATCTTTTGATCGACATCATGCTGGTACTGTCCAACACCAATTGCTGATGGGTCGATCTTCACCAATTCCGCCAATGGGTCGATCAGCCTACGACCAATGCTCACCGCTCCACGCACCGTCACGTCATATTGCGGAAACTCATCGCGCGCCACTTTGCTGGCGGAATACACCAAAGCGCCCGCTTCATTCACCACAAAAAGCTGCACTTTTCTGTCGAAATGGATGCTTTTGACCAATGCTTCCGTTTCACGGCTTGCCGTTCCGTTTCCGATGGCGATCGCCTCGATCTTGTGCTGCTCCACCAACGTTGACAGCTTTTTAATGGCCTGCGAACGCTCATTCCGTGGTGGATGCGGATAGATATTCTCGTTGTGCAGCAGGTCGCCTTGTGCCGAAAGACAGACCACTTTGCAACCCGTTCTGTAACCAGGGTCGATGGCCAGCACACGTTTTTCGCCCAATGGCGGAAGCATCAATAATTGCCGTAGATTTTCTGCAAACACCTTGATGGCCTGCTCGTCCGATTGCTCTTTGAATGTGCTGCGCATTTCCGTTTCGAGTGATGGTTGCAGCAACCGTTTGTAGGCGTCTTTGGCCACTGTTCGAACCTCGTCCGAACTTGCCGTGTGACCTTTCACAAAAAAGCGTTCCAGTATCTGCAACGCACTTTCTTCCGTAGGTGCAATGGAGACGCGCAAGAATCCTTCTTTTTCTCCTCGCATCATCGCCAAAAACCGATGCGATGGAACGCGTCTCAGCTGTTCCTCATGCTTGAAATAATCACGGAATTTCTCGCCTTCCTCTTCCTTTCCTTTTACACCTTTGGATGAGATCGTTGCTTCCTTCAAGAACAACTGTCGAAGTCTCGAACGTAATGCAGCATTCTCATTCATCCATTCCGCCATGATGTCGCGAGCGCCTTGCAACGCCTCTTCCACCGAACCGACCTCGCCTTTCACAAAACGCGCTGCGGCCGTTTCTGGGAACCGTTCGTTCTGAGCCATGAGGATTTTGGCCAGTGGCTCCAATCCCAATTCCTTGGCTTTGGTAGCGCGCGTTTTCCGCTTCGGGCGATACGGCAAATAGAGGTCTTCCAACTCCTGAAGCGTTGCGGCCGCTTCCACTTTCTCGCGAAGCTCTCGCGTTAGCACATCCTGCTCTTTCAGCGAAGCAAGAATGGTTTCTCTCCGCTTTTCCAGTTCCAACAGTCGCTCATGCAGATCCTTAATGTTCCCGATCTGTACCTCGTCCAATCCGCCTGTGGCTTCTTTCCGATAACGCGAAATGAACGGAACCGTGGCACCTCCTTCCAACAATTTCAACGTGCTGGCCACCTGCTCTGGGCAGCATCCGACTTCTGCGGCAATCCTTTTCTGCATGCTTGGCAATTGAGCCGATAAAGAAATAGCTTCGCTGATCATTGACAATGGAATACCTGCCCGCATCCCAATTTCTTGACCAGACCATCAATCTGAATGTGGTCGATGTCCGTTCACCCAGCGAATTTGCTGCGGGACACATTCCCGGTGCCATCAACATTCCGCTGTTTGCGGATGATGAACGCGCCATTGTAGGAACCATCTACAAACAGAAGGGACAACAGCCAGCCATTGACAAGGGAATGGAGTTCGTGGAACCGAAAATGGCGGCTTTGGCCGATGCTGCAAAAGCCGCTGCCATCAACGGCCAATTGGGCGTGTATTGCTGGCGAGGTGGCATGCGGAGCAACCGAACCGCTTGGTGGTTTGAGGAGAACGGAGTGCAATGCTCCGTACTTACCGGTGGTTACAAGGCTTTCCGAAATGAGGCGCTTTCGGCTTTCGCGCATCTCGAAAATCTGATTGTAATTGATGGCCCGACAGGAAGTGGAAAAACCGATCTGCTTCATGAACTGAAAGCTGCTGGAGAACAGATCCTTGACCTCGAAGGTCTGGCCAACCACAAAGGTTCTGCCTTCGGGAACATCGGTCTGCCAGAACAACCGAGTTCGCAGCAGTTTCAGAATGACCTGTTTGCGCATTTGCGTGCGTTGGATTTGAACAAACGCATTTGGATCGAGCGCGAAGGCATGACCATCGGCAAGGCGTATCTGCCGCAATCGCTTTGGCAGAAAATGAATGTTTCGACCGTAGTTCATATTGACGTTCCGTTGGAAAAGCGCATCCAACGGCTGGTGAATGACTACGGAAATGCTCCGAAAGAAGCGTTAGAGAAAAGCATCCGAAAATTGCAGCAGAAACTGGGTGGGCAGCACATGAATGCTGCGCTGGAGTTTTTGGAAAATGGAAACCTCCACGCGGTGGCCGAACTGCTTCTGACGTACTACGATAAACGTTATCGTTTCAGTCAGGAAAAGTACCTGACACACGAACCAACTATACTGGAATTGGAGGGCAAAAACCTGAAGGAAGACGCCCAAAAACTGATTGCTTGGGCCAATTCTACATGAAATAGCCACTGAAGCACAGAGAAACACAGAACTGACACAGATATATTTCTTGTTTCTGCGAAAACCTCTGTGGAAATCTGTGTTTCTATGGCCAAAAAGATGTTTGCACAATTGCACATACAAACGGAACAGCATCGATAAAAATGAATGAAGACATTAAACTGACCCAATTTTCGCACGGCTCTGGTTGCGGCTGCAAAATCTCTCCGCAAGTGTTGGAGCAGATCCTGCAATCAGATCGCACACCTACAGAATTCCCGAATCTGTTGGTCGGAAACACCACCAAAGATGATGCAGCTGTTTATAAGATAAACGATGAAGAGGCCATTATCAGCACAGCCGATTTCTTCATGCCAATTGTGGATGATGCTTTCGATTTCGGAGCGATCGCTTCGGCCAATGCGCTATCGGATGTTTACGCCATGGGCGGAGAGCCTTTAATGGCCATTGCACTGCTCGGTTGGCCAGTGGATAAACTTCCCACTTCGGTTGCGCAAAAAGTGATGGAAGGCGCGCGTTCCATCTGCGAAAAAGCGGGCATTCCATTGGCTGGCGGACACAGCATAGATTCGCCCGAACCCATCTTTGGTCTTTCGGTAACCGGAAGAGTTTCGTTTGAAAAATTGAAGCGAAATGATGCCGCAAAGGCTGGCGATCTGCTCTATTTGACAAAGCCTTTGGGCGTTGGAATTCTGAGTGCGGCACAGAAACGCGGAAAGGCTGACGTGGCCGACCATCAACGTGCCGTGGAGCAAATGAAAACGCTGAATCGGTTTGGTGCCGTTGCCTCCAAATTAGCTGGCGTAACCGCCATGACGGACATCACGGGTTTTGGGCTTCTTGGGCATTTGATCGAAGTTTGCGAAGGAAGTGGTGTTTCGGCAAGTATCAACTACGCAGATGTTCCGCTCATTGAGAACCTGAAAACGTACCTCGACCAGTTCATCTACCCCGACATGACGATGAAGAATTTCAGCACGTACTCTTCGAAGGTCAGTCAATTGAGTGGCGAACAACTCTTCACGCTCTGCGACCCGCAGACAAGTGGCGGATTGCTGATCTGCGTTCAGCCAGAATCCGAAACCGAACTCCTCGAACTGGCAAAATCACAGGATCAAACCATTTGGAAAATCGGAGCGATGACCGAAGCCGCCGCTCCGTTGGTGAGTGTGAAATAGATTACGGAAACCGTTCAGACAACAACCATTTTCGAACCATTTCCTTCGTGAGGATTTTGCCGATCACGCGGTATTCTGAAGACCGCAACGGATTGTTCGTGTCCAAGTTTTCCGAAACCACGCCTCCCGACCAATTGAAGAAATACGAGTGCACAAACTGGCACTTGCCACCATGGTTCACGATGTAGCCAGTGTGATTATCCATACCAACCACGTACAGGCCATCGCCCCAAGCAAATATTTCGCTTTCAATATGCTTGATATCGGCAAACCGATACCGTTTGATGTTACTCGGTGTGGTCATTTCCTTTATCATACTTTCTGACGGCAATTGCGCCCACCGAACGCGCGGAATACGAAACCCTAGATCACGCATAGTCGTGGTAACGAAATAGCCACAGGCAATATGACCCGTTCGTGGTTTTTCGGTGGTGCCGTTGTAATCCCATTTGGTTCCGTACCAGCAAGGAAAAACCTTTGCCGTCATGGTGGTGAAAAGGAACTGCTGCGCACAGCGCACGACAGAATCCTTATCACACTTTGGGTCGCTGTAAGCGCGACTTAGCTCTGACTTTCTCTTACTGATCCCCTCTTTAACCTCGTCATAATTCAACTTGGTCTGCGAGCAACCTGATTGGGAAATCACAACCACTAAAGACAGCACTCCCAGCATCCACATTCTTCCCTTCTTCATCTCCCAGTTCTTAAATAATTTCTTCAACGATGTCACCCAAATCGTGCTCAACTCCATCATCTCCAACGGCTTTTATTCCGAGGAAGTACACCTTGAAGCCTCTTTTTACTTTATTTAAGAGTTCCTGTGTCTCATTGTTAAATCTTGCACCATAGTTTGTTGAACGACCAACTACTTCTCCTCGATTGTCAACCACAAGAACCCTGAACTTTCTTGCGGTACAGTTGAGATTAAAAACAAAGCTATCATCGTATCGTACCACAAGACCTTGCGAGGCCTTCGCGCTCTGACTCGACATCCTTTTATCCGGGTCCACAAACCCCCAATAAGCAAACGGACGTGGAAGCCGTTTCACCCTAAATTCCATTTTTCCCATTTGGCGAACGCTTCCGTCAGCCATTCTTGCGGACACGGAGATGCTTGCTTCAGAGCCTGGCTGGGCCTTCATTTTCGCTACGTACTTACCGTTTGATTTTTTAATCAGTTGATGACCGCCTGAAATGGTGGCTATGATGTTCTCGGATGGAACACCTGGCACGGAAATATCTACAGGGTTCTCGATTCCCCGATACAGCACGTTCATCTTGGTAGGGGAAACCACAAGCGATGGCCTTGCTACGATGTATTCCGAGCGGAAAGGATAACTCTGCGTTTCTCCTTCGCTGTTCACAAGATCAACCATTCCTTCATAGGTGAAAATCCCTTCGACAGTGGCGCGTTTTCTGAAAATGCCCTTCCCGTTTTCTGTATAGACCGTGTCCTCGAACGATACCAGCGCATTTCCTTCCTCATTGAGTTTGCCGATTTTCACGGTCGGTGATTTGGTCCTGCTGTAAGCCGCCACAATGATGTCCGACTGATATTCTTCTCCCAGCAGCACATAATTGCTTTGCGGCAAAACGGTTGCTGCAATGGTGTCGAAGAAGAAATCCTTCTTGTTGAATGAGCGGTAGAGTTTGCTCACCACATCATATTCTACATCTGCCACATCCATTTGCAGTTTGGAGAGAATGACCAACGAAGCCACCAGCGGTGTGTGATAAAAGTTGTTGGTTTCCCAGGTTGAGGTCTGATCAGCCAACTTGCGGTCTGAGAGGTCGATGCGCTCATTGAAAAACTGCTTGTCGCCTTCGCTCAACAGTTCGCGCATGGAACTTTGGTACTCGGCAATTTTGGTTTTGAGCACATTTGCCAAACCACCGGAGCCATTTTCCTTCTCTCCTACAAGAATATTGGTTGGGATGTCGTAATCGTCCTTTTTGGAAAGGCTGCCCATGCTCATGGTATCGGCAACGCTTCGCTCAACCTTCTCCGTTTTGGAAATGAGTGTGGTTTTAACGCTATCGATGAACGTGTTGAGCTCCTGCGCCTTTTCGCGCGCCTTTTGCGAACGGTCCCAATATTGACCCACTTTTTCTGAGTCGATGGCCATAGCCAGATCGAAATCGGTGTAGAGCGCATTCATCTTTTTGCCCGTTGTTTCGGAGCTTGCCGCAAGGCTCTGGTTCACAATGACAAACGCATCGAGAATGTCTTTGGAAATGTTGAGCGCCAGCAGCGCGGTTAGAACGAGATACATCATCCCGATCATTTTCTGTCTTGGTGTTTCTTGTTGTCCAGCCATGATGTTGAGTTTTGGTTAATACAATCCTTGTCCAGCACCTCCCGATAGCTCCCGATAATTATCGGGACGGGAGTGTGTGGTGGTTTTTGGACTGATAACCGGCCGGAAATCTGGGTGTCCTTGCTAATAGAATGCAGGAAAAGAAAAAGGGAACAGATTTATTTCACGCAGAGGCGCAGAGAAACAGAGAATGGAACACGGATGAAACGGATTGGACTGATTTTCGCGAATCGTAAAGACGCGATTAATCGCGTCTTTATTAGATGATTCTTAGACCGTGAACTACTGCACGACAATCTTCTCGATGTAAACTTCTCCGTCTGTTCTCACAACCAAATGTAAATACTGTGGTGGAAGGTAAATAGAAACCCTTTCAGATTAACTGAATTATTTCCAAAAAGACCGATTAACCACATAGAGTTCAACTCATTACTTGTATGCGATTGACCCACAATCATCAATTTTCAATACGGACTTTCTTTCAGCGACCTTATTGATAAGGAAGTATGCATAGTAAAATCCCACCTTCTCGAGTTTGTGTTTCACCAGAATCCAACTATCGGATTTACCCTGTTCCAAAGGATTTAATTTAACAGAAACAACAAAGTTGTTGGACAGGGCCCAATTTTTGAACTCATTAATTACTGATTCTTCTTCACATTTAAATAAAAACATTATTGAATCACGCTGGTAGCCAGTTTCAATATCAGATATATGTGTAGAGTAAAAATTCTCAGCATGGGATTCAGTATATATTACACACAGTTCAACACCTTGTCCAAACGTAAATGCAGGAGAGAAGCAGTATGCAAGAATTGCGAAAAGAGTTAAGAATCGCATTGTTTACAACATTGAATTAGCTTGCGTCTGAATTACTGCTTAGGCTACATTGTGTGCCCATCAGATTCCCAGCAATATTTAGGATATCGTATGCATCATTCTCATTATCAGCAACAAGTTCTCCTTGCACTCCATTATCACAGCAATATTGGTAAACCTTGGCATTAGTAGGAGTTAATCCAGGGGTTGTTACACCTCCAGATGAACTTGGTCGAATTAAAATTCCCGGATCCTTCGAGATTGCCGTGGCAATTTTAATAGCCGTAGATCCACTTACTGCTTTTTGTTTAGGAACCCATCCGAATACAACTTTACCAGCAGCAACGGCCAAACTCCCTGTAAGGGCAGAAACATACACCAGAGATGTAGACATGGAATCAGTGGCATTGACCTGATAATAGTCGAACTGTGCTCCAAACATAGCTGCGTCTACCCAGAAAGGTAGGCTTGCCAGGTCTATTGCGGAGTTAGTGCTCATGTATGCAATCCAAGAGCCAGAAGTATCAATCTGATTGCCCCAATATTCGGCATCTGCCTGTCCGAGAGCAATTACCATCTGTCGTCTTCCAGCATTACCTTTCAAGTGTTGGGCAGCCCTTGACGCATCGAACATGCGGTCAAATTGATTACTCAACAATGCAACAGGTCCAGATTGCAATGTGCGTAGGTACGGAGATGAACCTCCATTATCCAAATATCCATTGATGGCATTGATGATAGTAGTTCGGGTGGTGTTCTCCCCCTCTGGACTTGTTAGCTGCGTGTAAACCGTTGTCAGATAATCATAGACAGCATCAACAAGGTCATCCAAGCTAACCGTACCAGGGCCTCCAGTACCAATGGAAGTGATGATGGCATCAAGACCATCTTTGTGCTGCTGCGCCAACGTGGCGTAGGGGTTCAGGTAATCAATTTTTGAATCGCTCATGGTTGTTTCCGTTTTGTTGATTAAAGTTCAGGAAATGGTTTTTGAAACCACAAGGAACGGGGGGGTGAGTTTTGAACACGTTTTCAACAACCCGCGTGGATGGTCTGTGAGACGTGCTTCCTGACATGACGGTTTTTCAATGTTCTTCTTTGTGTCTTAGCGCCTTTGCGAGAAACGAACGGTTAGCCGAATTCGATGATGAGCCAGAGCACGAGGAGTACGAGCAGGATGATGAGAAATCCTTTTCGGTAGCGGTAAATGGGGCGCTTGTAGAGCGGTTCGGTCATGCGCTGGTAATTGTGCGTGAGCTTGCCGAAATCCTTGTAGCGGCTCATTTCCTCTTCGGAAGGAACCTCGTTGAAGGAGCTCTTCTTGTCGGTTTCGGTATTTGCGTGGTAGCGCGTCATTTGGAGTGGCCGAAGTTGGTCATTATTGTTCTTAGTCGGTCGAGGGCGCGGTAGGTGCGCACCTTGGCGTTGTCGGCAGATAGGCTCAAGATCTCTGCCATTTCTTTGAACGACCGCCCTTCAAAGTAACGCATCTCTATAGAAACGGTGGCTTCTTCATCCAGTTCATTGAGGGCGTGCAGGAGCAGTTCGAGATTGCGTTCGTGCTCGTGTTTTTCGTCCAGCCCATCGAACACGGCATGCAGATCGGCATGGCTCAGCGGCACGGACGTGTTCTTGTTGGTTCTGCGCTGATATTGCCGCACTTCGTTGAGGGCAATTTGAACGAGCCACGAAGAGAACGGTGCGCCCGTGATCTGGTATTTGGGCAGCGCGTTGATGGCCTTTAGAAAGACGAGCGAGGTGAGTTCGCCCGTGAGTGCCTGATCTCGAACCCGTTTGAAAATGAACCCGAAAACGGTGCTGAAATGCACATCGTAAAGCGGCCCGAAGGCGTTGATATCCTTCTGCGCCTTGCGGATGAATTCGGCCTCCTGTTCGCGGGTGAGCATGCTATAGGTTCAATGTGCTTGTTACTGTTTCTTCGCAAATTACAAGTACGCTGCAAATTGCACAGACAGCGGTTCTAAAAATCCTCCGACCCGACCGCTACGCGAGTCGGCCCACCTCTACTTCGACCTTGCTCAGTACAGGCTTTAAAAGGAGGAACGCGGTTCCTGTTACCCTCTTAGGTTCTGCAAAACAACATTCTCTGTGAAACTCTATCTCTCCATTGGTCTCTGTGAAAAAATAAACTCGCTTTCCGCAGGAAATCAAAGTACTTAGAACTCGAATTTGAGTTTGGTATTGCCCTTTCGGGCAAGGCCACTCTTTTTGCGGCCGTTGATGTTGAGGTTGACCATATTGGTTTGATCGTCAAAGGCTTCGAGCAGAAAGCTGTTTTCAACTTCCAGTGATTGTACTTTCTTCACGTCTTTTACCTCCACGTAGCACCACGTGGCATCGAGTTCGGCTTCTTTTCCGAGGTAGAGGAAATCGGTCGGTTTGCCGTTGATGGTGAGTTTGAAATGGCGTTTCAAATAGCTTTCGATGTATTCGTTGGCTTCTGGTGGTTCGTTCTCCGTTCCGAGTTCCATTTTGGGTGCTCCCGCTTGTTGTAAGGCGGTTAAAAGGTCGTCCGTAAAAAGCTTGATGGAAATCTCGAGGGTTTTGTTCTCGATATTGTGATTGATCTCCGTAAGCGACAAGTGGAATTCGTGTGCCGAGAACAGAACAAGGAATGTGGAAAGCAATGCTGTTTTCATCTATTGAATTGAGGTAATCGCATATTCCGTTCCATTCATGTTGAAGCTTTCGCCCGACCGTTTTCCCAACATCTGTTTTGCGATGGGCGAGAAACCACAAAAACGTCTGTTCCGTTCTGGTTGATCCTGCCCAATCCAACTGCAATGAAAAACGTGGCTCGGTTGGTCTGCACCAACGCGCCTTTCTGAACGGTTTCGAATGTTTGGTCGGGTTTTATCTGCTCCAATTCTGCGACAACCGCTTTTGCTTCTGCTAATTGTTTTTGGAGTTTTTCCTGCTCCAAGTGTATCATGGCACGACCCGTTTCGTGCTTATCGCCAGCGGTGCTTTTGCTTTCGGTCTGCATGGCATCGCGCATGGAAGCAAGTTCAGCTTCCAAGGCATTCACCTTTTCGGAAGCTAATTCCAGGCAACGACTGTAGAGCGTGGTTTTCACGCTCCGAAGTTAGCTTGTTTCTTACCTTTCGTTTCCAACAAACGCAAAGGACTATGAATAAGAATGTTGTCGGATGGTTTGAGATTCCAACTGGAGATATGGAACGCGCCATTCAGTTTTACAAGGATGTTTTCGGATTTGAATTCCACCGGATGAAAATGCCGCAATTGGATATGGCCATGTTTCCTTCGGTCGCTGAAGGAATGGGAAGCGGTGGCGCGTTGGTTCATAATTCTGAGTTCTACAAACCGTTGGACAATGGCGTGCTGATCTACTTCACTTCTGCCGTAGGCGATGTGGCCAAAGAATTGGAAAAAGTAAGTGCCGCTGGCGGACAAGTGCTCGTTCCTAAAACACAGATCTCAGAAGAATACGGCTACATGGGGCTGATCCTCGATAGCGAAGGAAACCGCATTGGGATTCATTCTCGGAAGTAGGTGTTTAATTGATAGATGACATTCATTATGTCAGAGGAATTCTGAGCCGCTCTAATCATTTCCTTGGCAAACTGTTGTTCTTGCTCGCTCAATCGTTGAACAGAGACCTCTAATAAAAATTCTTCGTACGTCTCCCTATAAAGGATTGATTCCGATATTTCATAGCTTAATAGGCTTTTTGATTATTTCCCACGCTTTTTCTTTCCCTATTGCAGATGCTGGCGACTCTGCATACGAAACAAATATTTCGTTTTGTTTTGTG
>WGMW01000054.1 GCA_016124845.1 Flavobacteriales bacterium | reverse complement strand
GTCGCCCAGACCAGGTGTACTGTCAATCGTGAAACAGTATGTCCATTCGATCGCTGCTCTGCTACTGACGAAAGGTATACTTTTTAGAAGCTGAAAGCGACATGCACTTAAAGTGCATAGTTTTAACTCTTTCTGTGACCACTAAACTACCACCGACTCAGGTCGGTGGATTTGGGAATCTGTCGTCAAATGACGACTTGACAAACCGATGCAATAATAAGATGAAACACTTTTATCTAACACAGATTGGAAATCCATCGACAGAATAATCAATCTAAAGACTTCGCCTAAAGGCGAGGGATTTTCTCCCATTCCCCGTATGTGACATCAAACGACCCAAATGAAATCAAGAAAGCTTGGAAGGAACTGTGGAATGAACTTCCTCATCAAGGTTACGTTGGACTTGCTTGATCGTCTGGACAATGGTCTCCTTGGTCTTAGTCATGATGTATCTGTTTTGGTATATCCAGTCTGAAGCATCATATTTGAGCAACTATGTCAATACCGTGTTTTGAACCTGTATGTCGTAGACTTTCAGGGGATGCTCGTATGTCATCCTGCCCTTTTCAACCTTATTCAGAAAGGCCTGTTTAAACCATGTGATTCCTCTTACTGCACCTTTCCCTCCTACTTTCTTGTTTTCAGTAATAAATCGACTCGTTGTCAGACTAATTTAAGAATCGGACATTATGAACTAAAAAGCCCGCCATGTCAACACATGGCGGGCTTCGTTATCTCTAAGCGATTGGAGATTACTTCTCCTCTTTCACTTCTTCGAAATCCACATCGGTCACTTCATCATCAGCTCCTGCTGAAGCTCCAGCGTCTCCGCTTGGCTGACCTTGTGCATCCTGCGTTGCCTGATACATCTCCTGCGAAGCAGCCTGCCAAGCAGTATTGATTTTCTCAAGTGTCGCATCAATGGCAGCGATATCACGGGTTTCGTGAGCTTTCTTCAACTCGGCCAAAGCAGACTCGATCGGCTCCTTCTTCTCTGCAGGAAGCTTATCACCGAATTCCTTCAGTTGCTTCTCTGTTTGGAAGATCATCTGATCGGCAGCATTCACCTTATCAGCTTCCTCTTTCGCTTTCTTATCCGCATCTGCATTCGCTTCAGCCTCTTGCTTCATCTTCTCGATCTCTGCATCTGAAAGTCCTGAAGAAGCCTCAATTCGGATGTTCTGAGATTTTCCAGTTGCCTTATCCGTAGCAGAAACGTTGATGATTCCGTTGGCATCGATATCGAATGTCACCTCAATTTGAGGAACTCCGCGCGGTGCTGGTGGAATGTCGTTCAGGTGGAACTTACCGATGGTTCGGTTATCCTTGGCCATTGGGCGCTCTCCTTGCAACACGTGCAACTCAACCGATGGTTGGTTATCCGCAGCCGTGGAGAAGGTCTCAGACTTCTTCGTAGGAATGGTCGTGTTCGCCTCGATAAGCTTAGTGAACACACCGCCCATGGTTTCGATACCAAGCGAAAGTGGCGTTACGTCAAGAAGAAGTACATCTTTCACTTCTCCTGTAAGAACTCCACCTTGGATGGCCGCACCTACAGCCACAACTTCATCTGGGTTTACTCCTTTCGAAGGTGCTTTTCCGAAGAAATCCTCCACTACTTTCTGAATGGCTGGGATTCGAGTTGAGCCACCGACAAGAATTACTTCGTTGATGTCTGACTTGTTCAGACCGGCATCTTTCATGGCCTGCTTACAAGGCTCCAATGTTGCTTGGATCAGTTTATCGGCCAATTGCTCGAATTTCGAACGGCTCAATGATCTTACCAAGTGCTTTGGAATACCGTCTACCGGCATGATGTAAGGCAAGTTGATCTCTGTTGAAGTGGAACTTGAAAGCTCGATCTTCGCCTTTTCAGCAGCTTCCTTCAATCTTTGAAGCGCCATTGGATCTTTGCGTAGATCCACGCCTTCATCGTTCTTGAACTCATCTGCCAACCAGTTGATGATCACCTCATCAAAGTCGTCACCACCAAGGTGTGTGTCTCCATTGGTTGATTTCACTTCGAAAACCCCATCTCCCAATTCAAGGATGGAAATATCGAATGTACCACCACCAAGGTCGAATACTGCGATGGTCGCGTCTTCTGTCTTTTTATCAAGACCGTAAGCCAAAGCTGCTGCCGTTGGTTCGTTGATGATACGCTTCACCTTCAGACCAGCGATCTCGCCTGCTTCTTTGGTTGCCTGACGCTGTGAGTCGTTGAAGTACGCAGGAACGGTAATTACCGCTTCGCTCACTTCTGTTCCAAGGTAGTCCTCAGCCGTTTTCTTCATTTTCTGAAGAACCATGGCAGAGATCTCCTGTGGCGTGTACTCGCGGTCATCGATCTGAACACGTGGTGTGTTGTTGCTTCCTTTTACCACTTTATATGGTACGCGACCGGCCTCAGCTACTACTTCAGAGAAACTTGAACCCATGAAACGCTTGATGGAAGCAATGGTTTTCGTTGGGTTTGTAATGGCCTGACGCTTGGCTGGATCTCCCACCTTGCGCTCGCCACCGTCTACAAATGCAACGATGGATGGAGTTGTTCTCCTCCCTTCACTGTTTGGGATGACAACTGGTTCGTTACCTTCCATTACGGCAACGCACGAGTTGGTTGTTCCCAGGTCTATTCCAATTATCTTACTCATTATGTTGGTTTTTATCAGTTCGTAAAAAAGTTGACGCTTGGCATTAGTCACAGACCATGCCACCGGAAATAGGCATCCACTTTCGGGAAATTATGTCAGTTACGAACGTTTCAGGCCTGAAAATGCCTGACAGAATGGTGACAAAACGGCATCGACCGTTAGTCGTTGATAAAGCCGAGGTTCTTGGTCAGGTCTCCGCTCACCAAAAAATCGGCCGCTGTTTCCGACAGATAGAGTCCATCAAATTCAACCTTCGTGCGCGTGGAGAAAACACCCAATCCGTTATTGATATTGGTGTAAACCGGTTTATCGGTCAATACACCGGTGTTTGTTGGATTGTTGATATCGATGTACTGAAACAGTTCATCTCCAGCCATGCGGAAAAAGAAATCGAAATCGTGTGTGTGGTTATCACCGGGGAACGGATCTTCGGGGTCACCATCTGGAATTCCGATATACCTCGTAGCATCCGGATTCACATCAATGGCCGTACCTATTTTATTATAAACGCTTGAGGCAGTAAGCTGCAACTGCCAACTGGCAGACGTAGCATCCGGTTCAAAGGTTGAAACTCGCCACTCAATAGACTTATTTGTAGATACACCTCCAATGACCTCGCGATAATGGAATCGCATCCAGAATTCATATTGAACAGCCCGTTCGGCCTTGTTGAAACGGACCGTGTAATCCTTGTATTCGCCTGACGTATTAATAAGGTCCAATTTGCGGGTGGTACCCGGAAAGGCGGGTGAATTCTCATTCGGGTTGTTCCATGTAAACGAGGCATCGTTGATGATGGACGTGCGGGAATCGGCAATTGGAGTTACTGTATCCATGTTTGCAACTGTCATGGCAGCGGTCATTCCATTAGGTCGTTTCTTCAAACGGATCTCATAGTCTCTGTCTGCATGAACAGTGACCGTGCTGGTTCCAGAAGCATCGATCACCTTAGAAGTGCTGTACAAACGCTGTACGGGGCCAAAGAAATCCACCACTTCATCATTCGGGTCACCGGTGTCCTTTGTTGCGATCATTACTGTGTCCAAATGCCAGCGGTTGCTGATGGAATTTCCGTTGTACTCCACCAACTCGACAAACAGATCGGAATACTTGAAATAGGACGAATCTGGTTCCAAGGCCATGACAAAAGCAGATTGCGTACCCAAAAATGCTTTCTGAATTCTGAAATACTGGGGCGATTCGTGCGGGTCGAGCAATCCGTAAACCAACGGAACTTCCTTATAGGCACCTGTAAGATCGAAATCGGTACTACAGGAAGAAAAAAAGGTCAGCAATGCAACCAACGCTATGGCATATCGTAGCATACACATTTGTTTGAACGCCCAAAGATAGCACCCTAAGAGGAAGACATGGCCCAGATACTCGCTAATAACCGCAAGATTGACCGTATTATTACAATTCTACGACCGTTTGCCGTGGCTCTCTTTATTGGAGTGGCCATGCTACCAAGTCACAGTTTCGGTCAAAATCCGATAAGCCTCGATTACAATGAGGTCATGCTCCGGGAGGATTTCTCGGCACAGAATGAGAACTGGCCTTACCTCACTACCATGGAGAATCTTTACGTGCCAGACAAGGATGAGTATTTCATGCATCGCAGGAACAAGACCAATCCGTACGCCATCATCACGGATTGGAAGAACAACCTTTCACGGTTCAATATTCTTACTACGCTGAAACTCGGCCCTACGGAAGATGCCAATCAGACCATCGGTGTCATTTTTCTGGTGCAGCCAGATGGTAAAGGTGCTATCGTATTCGAATTCAATAAGTTCAAGCAGTATAGGATCAAACAGCTTGTAGGAGCTTACTATAAGTTCCTATCGGGAGACAATGAAAGTCAAGGTTGGGTCAAGTCGTCTGCCTTGGCGGGAAAGAATGAGTACAATGAGATCGATATCCGTGTAGATCTGCCGCAAGTTGACATCTACTTGAACAAGAAGTTCATTCAATCTTTCGACCTACCTGACTACAAACCAGGAAATATGGGCTTCCTGATCGGACCTGACACCAAAGCCAAAGCAGACTACTTCTATGTGTATTCTACGGCTGAAGAAAAAGTGGAAGCCGCGTTGGAAGCGAAAGAAGTAGAAGAGAATCAATCAGCCACCGAGCAGCTGGCCAAAATGCGCTACGAACTGGAACAGGAGAAACGTAACCTGCGCGAATGCCAAATGGAACGCCAAAAGGCTGTTTCGGTGCTGGAGGATGAAATGGGAACGCTACGCCAGCAGAATGAGAAACTGGCCACTCAGAACCGCCAACTGCAGGAATTCAAAAATCAAGTCCTGGTTGAGGTGGATGAAGATGTTTTCCTGACACTTGCCGAGAACCTGAAAACAGAGATCATCAAGAATCAGAAGCTCGAAGCACAGGTTCAGGTGTACAAGGATTCGCTAAAGCTTACGCACATCAAATACAATAAGTTGAAACTTGCGCTTTTGGACAAGGCCATCAAAAAAGCGGAAAAGGAAAAAGAAGTAAGAGACCAGCAAGAGGCCGCTGAGACCAAGAAGGAGATCGAAGAGGAACTCCGTGACAAAAAACTGAAAGCGGAGCAAGAAGAATGGGAAGCAGAAAATGCGGAAGTGGAAGCCAAGATAGATTCAGCCTTGATTTCGAACCTTAGCATGGAACCTGAAAAAAAGGACTCCACCCCTATTTCACCCAAAGAAGTTTCGGAAGAACGAATAGAAGCACGACCTTTGCCCGTGAAAGTGCGAACTGCACGTAAAAAACAGGAGTAAATGTCCGTACACAGATCGGTAAAGAAAATTACCACCCACGTACTTCAGGAAATGAAGCGTAACGGTGAGAAGATCGCCATGCTCACCGCTTACGATTACACCATGGCGCGAATCCTTGACCAAGCAGGAATTGATATTCTGCTTGTAGGTGATTCGGCCTCGAATGTGATGGCAGGTCACGAAACCACGCTGCCGATCACCTTGGATGAGATCATCTATCATGCATCTGGCGTTATTCGCGCAGTGGAGCGCGCGCTGGTGGTGGTTGACATGCCTTTCGGTTCCTATCAGGGAAATTCACGCGAAGCGTTGGCCTCAGCTATCCGCATTATGAAAGAATCTGGTGGTCATTCCATTAAAATGGAAGGCGGCCGCGAGATCGTAGAATCCATAGAACGTATTCTTACTGCTGGAATTCCCGTCATGGGACATTTGGGGCTAACGCCACAGAGCATCTATAAGTTCGGAACGTATACCGTTCGAGCGAAGGAGGAAGCTGAGGCTCAGCGATTGATCGAAGATGCCCATATTCTGCAAGAGGCTGGATGTTTTGCCATCGTACTGGAAAAAGTTCCAGCCAAATTGGCTGAGCGTGTTGCGAGTGAACTTCAGATCCCGATCATCGGTATCGGTGCAGGTAATGGCGTGGATGGCCAGGTGCTTGTAACGCACGATATGCTGGGAATGAATCAGGAGTTCAGCCCACGTTTCCTGAGACGCTATCTGAACTTGGCCGAGGATATGACGATGGCGGTAAAATCCTACATCTCGGATGTGCGCAGTCGCGACTTCCCGAACGACAGCGAGCAATACTAAGCCTCCCTTCCACCCCGAATTGATATTGCCAAAACATTATGGCCAAACAGACCATTGAGATACTTTTTGAAGACAATCACCTCATTGCGGTGAACAAACCTGCTGGACTGTTGGTGCAAGGTGACAGCACTGGTGACGAAACCTTGGCCGATCTGGTAAAGGAGTATATCAAGCAGACCAAGAACAAACCTGGTGATGTTTATCTTGGAATTGTTCACCGATTGGACCGACCCGTTAGTGGCGTGATTCTCTTTGCCAAAACATCCAAGGCGTTGGTGCGCCTGAATAAGATGTTCGCGGAGCGAGAGACCAAAAAAGTGTATTGGGCGGTGGTCATAAAACGCCCAGAACAGGAGAACGGGAAACTCGTTCATTGGCTGAGAAAGGACCAAGAAAAGAACAAGAGCAAGGCGTTTGAAAAGGAGGCGAAATACTCCAAGTATGCTGAACTGAACTACAAGATGCTCCGTGGTTCTGACCGCTACACCCTTTTGGAGGTCTTTCCGAAAACAGGCCGCCACCATCAGATACGCGTTCAGTTGGCCAAAATGGGCTGCATTATTAAAGGAGACCTGAAGTATGGTGCTCCGCGAAACAATGAAGACGCCTCAATCCATTTACACGCAAGGCGGTTGGAACTGATGCATCCAGTAAAGAAGGAACCGATCGTTATCACGGCCCGCGTTCCGAAGGAAAATCTCTGGCAGGAGTTTGAGAAAATGATGAAGTGAACTTGCCTCTCTGATTCACTTCTCGTCCCTAAACGTTTTTTGAAGACAATTTACCCCATTACTGGAGATGTATATTCGCGCTAACCAATCATTCCAAATGAAAAAGATCTATTCCTCTATCGTATGTTTTCTAATTGCGGGACTCTCAGTTGCGCAAGTTCAGCATGGCGGCCAACCCATTGGATGGGAAAGTGCCGGATCCACCAGCACGGTTGCATTTGTACGTCTTCCAGAAATTGACAGAGCAGCATTGGCAGCTGAAGATGCCGTTACCGATCAGTACAAGGAGTTTGCTTATCGGTTCGGGGTTGAACGTTCGGTTTCTCTGAACACGACCAATTCGGGAACATGGACCGAGGAAGAAGGGAAGCATGTGTGGCGATTGGGAATCCATGCACCACAGGCCAAGGGCGTAAGCGTCCTTTTCAATCATTTCAACATCCCCAAAAAGGCCAAACTGTTCATCTATGATGCGGAACATACCCACTTCATCGGCTCGTTCGACCATACCAACTGCCAGGCCAACGGTATGCTTGCCACCAGTTTGGTGTATGCTGAGGATGTGACCATCGAACTCAACATGCCGTCTTCCATTCCAACCGAAACGGTCGATCTATCGATTAGTCAGATCGTACATGCCTATCGTGGACTCGATTCAAAGTTTGAGGAGCTGCGCGGTTCGGCCCGCAATCCGTTCGGTAGCAGCGGAGCCTGCAATGTGGGTATCAACTGCCCTGAAGGCGATGACTGGCAATTGGAAAAGCGAGCGGTTGCGTTGATCGCAAGCGGAGGAAGCGCGCTCTGCTCCGGAGCGCTTGTCAACAACACGGCAAACGATGGTCATCCATATTTCCTTACGGCCAACCATTGCTTAGGAGGTGGTGTTGGCAACTGGGTGTTCTATTTCAATCATGAAGCATCTACCTGCACAGGAAACACAGGTCCGACCGACCAAAGTGTTTCGGGTGCAAGCCTGCTGGCAAACAATGCAGGTTCGGACTTCGGGCTCATCGAGATCAACAATGGAAATCCGATACCGGAAAGTCTTCAGGTGGAATTTGCCGGTTGGGACAATACGGACTCCCTCAGCTCTGCCACCTCGGTCACGGGCATTCATCATCCTGCCGGAGACGTGAAGAAGATATGCCATGACGCGGATGGTCCTACCCAGAGCTTTCAGGACAATGCAGAAGTTTGGCTTATCGGTGAATGGGAATTTGGCGTTACAGAAGGCGGTTCGTCCGGAAGTCCGCTCTTCAATCAAGATCATCGAATCATAGGCCAGTTATACGGAGGTTACGCGGCATGCAGCGGAACCGTGAACAATGGAGAATCCGATTGGTACGGCCGGTTCGGAGTTTCGTGGGATGGAACGAGTTCGAGCACTCGCCTTCGCGATTGGCTGGACCCTCAGAACACGGGCGTTACTTCATTGGATGGCTATCGTGTCGAATATGAACAGGACGCAGCGGTCGGTGCCATTACCAATCTGTCATCAACCCTTTGTGTTACCGATCCTGTCGATCCGATCTTCGTTCTGAGAAACAACGGACTGAGCGATCTTACATCATGTACCATTACTTACAACTATAATGGCGGTACCAACCAAATCATTAATTGGACCGGCAATTTGGCGCAAGATCAGACCGAAGACGTTCCCCTTTCATCGTTCATTCCTGTTGTGGGAATCAACACAGTTACCGTAGAAGTATCCTCGCCCAACGGACAGACCGACCAGAACCCTTACAACAATTCCACGTCTTTCGATTTTGACCTTCTGATCGGTGAGCAGGTGATCTACCTCACCTTGGAAACAGATAATTACGGATACGAGACCTATTGGGAACTGCACGGGCCGAACAACCAATTGGTGGCCTCTGGTGGCAACACCAACGTTGGGGCGAACGGTGGTGGCAACCAAACGGCCGGACAGAACGATCCGGGATCTTATGGCAACAACACCACTATAAACGACACCATTCAGCTTGATGGACAAGGCTGCTATACATTTCTAATTGTTGATGACTACGGAGACGGGATCTGCTGCGGGTTCTTGAGCGGCAATGGCAGCTACACGCTTACAGACGCATTCGGAACCACGCTGGCCTCGGGCGGTGAATTTGGAAGCGAGGAGGAAACAACCTTTGGCATGGTCGGTGGACTTGGAGTGAATGAGGCCAATCCACTTGACCTCAACCTCTACCCTAACCCATCAAACGGTTTGGTGACAGTTTCCGTGGCCAATGGTTCATCCATCAATTCGGTTTACGTTACGGATCTCTCAGGAAAGATTGTTTATACGCTTTCGCAAGGTTTCAGCAAGCGTATGGAGCTCGATCTGAGCAAGTTGACGAATGGCATTTATATCGTTAACGTGTTAGCGGAAAACGGTATTTCCTCCAAAAAGCTGAGTCTTCTCAGAAACTGATGCACCGCGATGCGAAGCCTGATAATCGTACTGCTGATCTCTGTGGCATTTTTCTCATGCAAGAACAATGGACAAAGCACGAGTAGTGCTACCCAAAAGCAAGCAGAAGCTGCTGAAACGCAAAAGGTGAAAGACATCATCGTCAGCCGCGAACGGAAACCACGGGAGCAGGATTTTCAAGTGTTGAGCATGAACTGTTCGAAAAATGTACTTACCGTGATCTTCCGATACAGCGGAGGCTGCAAAGAGCATGATTTCAACGCCTACTTTTCCGGGTCATTTATGAAAAGTCTTCCGCCACAGGCGTACATCGATTTCGAACATTTCAACCCCGACAACGACCCGTGCCGCAGTTTGGTGAAGGATACGGTCAACTTCAATTTGGAACCGATGCGTTACCAAAGTGGTAACGAGGTCATCATTACGTGGATCGGAGACCCGAACATCACGGCCACGTACACTTACTGAACCGACCGTACAGTCTGCGTCAACTGCTGTCTGAGTTTGTCTGAAACAGGCACCAGCGGCAAACGCATGTTCTCCTCGCAGATGCCAAGTGCCTGAAGCGCACATTTCACTCCCCCAGGATTTCCTTCCGCGAATAGCAAATTGACAATATCGAACAGTTGATACTGGAAGCTGCGGGCGGTTTCGTAATCACTTGCCAAACTGGCCCGTATCAACTCGGAATATTGCTTTGGAAGCGCGTTGGCAACTACGGAAATAACGCCATCGCCTCCGCAGGCGATCAACGGCAGACTGAAGTTGTCATCTCCCGAAATAACCAGGAAATCGGCTGGTCGGTCTTTGATGATTCGCATGCATTGATCCAAGCTGCCAGAAGCTTCTTTGATGGCAACGATGTTCTCAAAATCGTGCGCCAAACGGAGCGTGGTCTCTGCAGCCATGTTCGAACCCGTTCTACTTGGAACGTTGTACAGAATGATCGGCAACGGAGAACAGTCTGAAATGGCTTCGTAATGCGCGTAAATTCCGTCCTGTGTCGGCTTATTGTACATTGGTGAAACCGACAGAATGGCCGTCAGTCCTGTTTTATCCAAGTTTTTAAGTTGCGTACAAACAGCCGAAGTGTTGTTGCCACCAACGCCCAGCACCACAGGCAATCTTCCCGCATTGGCGCTTACCACACAATCCAGCACATCTTCCTTTTCCTGCTTGGTCAGCGTTACGCTCTCACCTGTTGTTCCGAGCACCACCAGATAATCCACACCACCCTGCACCAAATGGTCGGTCAGTTTTTCAAGGTGATCGTAATTGACGCTGCCATCTGCATTGAATGGCGTTACCATGGCCACGCCTGTTCCTTTCAGTTCTTTCATAAGGCAAATGTACCAGCAACTCCGCAAAAAACAGAGCCTCTTTAGAATCACTTTGGGATGTGATGTTCGTCAACTTTTAAGGACCAAAGAGGTCGAAGTTTGAACAAAAATTCAACCTCATGAAAAAGTATTTTCTACCACTACTGATCTTAACACTGAGTGCGGGATTCTCATCCTGCAAGAAATGCGCAGAATGCGATTGCAGCTTTGGCGATCATAATTTCTGTATGGATGAATACGACTCCAAAGACCAATACAATGCAGCCATTGCCAACCTTGAGGTTTCCGGTTGTACATGCAAAGAGAAACTGAAGTAATAAGCTTACTTCTCAGTAGATCCGTCCAACATTTTCAGGTAATGCATTACCTGATCGATCAGATATTGCAGGTCTGAGTTGCCATCCACATCGATCATCAGGTCGTAGAACTCTTTGAACTTCTCTCCGTAGCGACCGACCTTGAAGTGCGCGCGCGAAAGCCCGACCACAAAAAGCAGCGGAATGAACTTGTTGATGCGAAGATCGATGAGAATATCGAACGGTTCGCTGATGAACCCGACCACTTTCCTACCCTGCGGTTTGTAGTACCAATTGAAGTCTTCGCGGGTAAAGAAGTCGAAATCCTGACTTGATTGAAGAAAGGACGCGACCTCCGCCTTTGGCACAAAACCCAAGGCTTTTACTGAACGTAATCCGCCACCTCGCAATCGGTCTGCGAACTCGCGTATCTGTTTGAAGGTGCGTTCATCACGCGCATTGAAGATGATGCCAATGCTTCGGGCCGAATCGAGTCCCACGCTCTGCACCTCGCGGTTACGGATGCGCATTTCCTTTTTGAGAAAATACGAACCGGCCGTTTTCCGAAACCTATCGATGAACGGTATGTCCTCAATCCACTTTTTCACTACTACAAATTACGGAGAATGCACCTGTGACGGTTTCAACGCTTGTCGAGATTTGTTAACACCAACGTGACGATAACCTACCGTTTTAGGGCCACACCGCGCACATCGAACTCGCGCTTACTGAAACGGATCTCATTCTCCAAGCGCTGCTTGCTCCTGTAACCGAGCAGGTGAAAGATGTCGATGGCCAAGAACCGCGCGATACGTTTGTTGACGATAAGCGTATGCCTTTCTTTCGGATCGCGGCTCACACCGGGCAAAAGTGTCAGTACATTTTCGAAGCGGACCTTCCTTAAAATTGCTGATAGATTCAACCAGAATGCATTCACTTCGCGGATAAGGAAGAAGCCGTCATCGCCCTGCGATTGATACAATGGCATGAACACACGGCCATTCTCCGGAGAGAGAATTTCGCCATCTGCATTGGTGGCAAGCACTTCGCCTTCGACAATTGGTTGAAGATTGGCATAACCAGGTTTCATTTTGAACTGCTCTTCAGGCTTCACGCCCTTGCGGTGATAAACCTCAAATACTTTTCCGTGATCCGAATTGGAAGCAGCCAGCGTCATCTGGTGCCTGCCAAACTCAGGAGCGTCCGTTGCACTGATAAGTTCGCCATATACAAGGGATAGCCACACAAAGGCCTTGTGATACTTGATGCTGTCTTCCGAATGGTGCTCGCCTGCTTCGAATGCCAGCGATGGATAACCGATCTCCATCACCCAACTCAACAGCGGGCCGACCAGAAACTCTTCGATACCGATAATGACCGGAACAGGGAATTTCGTAGCGAAATCGCGGTTGATGAGCGTATCGTTGAGGGTGATGAAGGGAACGGTTGGTGCAGATGTGGTGTGCAGATCGATGCAATAGACCTGATGTTCGTGCTTAGCGAATATCCCTTTACAGATGTTGTACAGTTCAATCTGCTCCTTCTCATCCGCATTCATCTCTGATTCAGAGACTTCTCCTGCTTCAATTCTTCGGATGCGTTCTTTGGTCCAGATGCGGTTGAGATCAATCTGCTCATAACGCTGATCCTGTTCCAGCGAATGCATGTTTCCAGCAATGGCGTAGATGCTGCCGCGGATCTTTGGCTTCAGCGTTTTCAGTTCTTCCATCACTTCAATGAGCGCCACCACTCCAGACGACTCATTGCCATGAATACCTCCGAAAAAGACCAACGCTGGACCTTCCTCTTCTCCATGAAACTCGCCAATGATGCGCTCCACCTCGAAATGTTGGTTGCGCGCCTTGCTGTAAAACCGTGCTTTCCTCAACGCCTACTCGTCTTCCAATTCAACGAGGTCAAACTTAGTGATAACGCCCACCAATCGACCCTGATAAATGACAGGAAGTGAGCCGATCCCCTTCTCTATCATGAGATTCTTTGCTTCTGCAATGGGCGCATTGGGATCGATGGTGATAACCTTCCGCTCCATGATCTCGGACGCGAACATATTCCCGAACGAACCACGTTTTTCACGCTCCCTTGCAAGTAGTGTTGATGTGATGACGCCGATGCACTCGCCCGCCTCGTTTTCTACTGGAACGTGATGAAAACCGCGCCATTTCATGATCTTCTCCACCAACTCCACAAGGTCGAATTCGTGCACGGTCTGCGGATCAGTGCTCATTACCTGATACACTTTGTGCAACTTCAGTTCCTTGCCTGTAAGCTGTTCTTTGGTTGCCAGCGGCCATTCGCCAACGGGTTTTCCGCTGGTCTGATTTCGGTGCATCAACGCGGTCATTCTGCGCAGCGAAACATCCCGCAAATGACCATCTTTCAATGCGCGGTAAGCACTCTTCATCCATTGTGCCCCATTGCGCGAGCTTAGCCGCTGGCGGATGACGCCCAAATAATTCCGAATGGAAGCATCATCGATTCCCGCTTTGCGGAGCCCTTCTTCGGCAATGGGCAGGAATTCATCCTGAATGAGCTGCTTGGTATCCACCACTTTGCCCATCCATTGCAACTTGGTTTCCATGCCGCTGATGGCCGCCCGCAGGAAATTGGCCTTGGCGCGCTTGAAATCCATCTTCTCCCAGATCCGCGCATATTCTTCGGGCATGCCTTTCATCAACCCGACCCAAAAGGCCATGTTGGCCATTTCGTCCATGATGGTCGGACCCGATGGAATGTAGCGGTTCTCGATGCGAAGATGTGCCACGCCATTTGCCTCTCCGTAGCAAGGTCGGTTCCAGCGGTAAACGGTTCCGTTGTGCATGCGCAGGGCTTTCAGCTCTGGAATGCGGCCATTCTTGAGTTCGTCCAACGAATCGCGTTCAATGTCGCCTGCCACCAAGAATGTGAAACGGGCAATATCCTCTTTGAAGATTTCCGAGATGGATTCACGCACCCAGCGTGTTCCGAATGTAACGCGCGGCTGCTGCTCGCGAATGAGCGTGGAACCACTTCGTATATCAATACTCTGCTGGAACAGCGCGATGCGCGTTTCGGCCCAAAGCTCTTTACCTAAAAGCAAAGGTGAATTGGCGCAGACGGCCAGCACCGGACCGGCAATGGCCTGCGCCCAATTGTACATGGCAACGGCATCATCCTGTTCTATCTGCAAATGCGCCTGAAAACTGGTGTTGCATGCTTCAAAGACAATGGAATCGTGCTTGGCAATGAGTTGATCCACCCCTTGAATATTCAACTCGAAATCTCCGCCTTTGTGTTCCCGCATTACGCGGTTCAACTCCGCAAACCGTGGATTCGCGGTCATGTGTTCAAACTCAATATGACGAGGTGTGATCGTAGGAAGAATGCCTGTGAGGATGATATGCATGTTGCGCTTTTCGGCCTCCTTCTCTGCCCTTCCCATCAACTGGCGCAACTGATGCTCCATCCGCTCGAAAGAGTCTTCCGTCAGTCGCTGTGGGTCAAGGTTCAGTTCCAAATTGTACTTGGCCAACTCGGTTGTGAAATGCGGATCGCTGAGTGCTTCCAACAGTTCAGAACTGGCATCTTCCGGTTCCCAGTTGCGGTTGGTGATGCAGAATTCCTGCTCCGCACCAATGCGCTGCACGCCCGATTCGAACAATCGTTTCTCGACCATCAGATCGAACGCATCAATGTCGTGCAGAATATGTCTCAGAAAATTGGCGCGTTCGCGCAGATCGGTAATGGAACGTACAGATTGCTCTCCCATATTACAATGTTTGGCAAAAGGTAGCAATTGCAACAATTTTTACCTTAGCACAAATTCAAATCATCGAAATGAAAAAACTATTACTTCTACTTTCAATTGCGGTAAGCATGACCGCCACAGCTCAGCAGATGGATCACATCTCATGGGATTATCAGGGTGAAACCCGCGAATATTTGCAGTACGTACCAGCTGTTTACGATGGTCAGGAAGCTGTTCCGTTGGTAGTGGCGCTGCATGGATTGGGCGACACCATCGGCAACTTCCAAGGTGTCGGTTTCCAGTACGTGGCCGACACGGCCAATTTCATTGTGGTGTATCCGCAGGCACTTGAGTACATTTTCCAAGGTCTCTTCAATGTGGGAACTGCATGGAATTCGGGTGCGGGGATGGATGTTCCCGGGTTCGGGACCATTTATCCGAATGAGAATATTGATGATGTCGGTTTCTTGAATGCGCTGATGGATACCGTTAGTTCTCACTACAACATCGATCAGAACCGGATCTATGTGACCGGTTTCAGCATGGGCGGTTTCATGACCAATAGAATGGCCTGCGAGTTAAGTAACCGTGTTGCTGCCACGGCCTCTGTTGCCGGAACCATCGGAAGCGGCATCACGTGCAATCCGGGAACTACGATGCGCGTATGTCATTTTCACGGAACGAGCGACACGAACGTTGGCTACGGAACGGATGGCGGTGGTGCTCAGGACAACAATTTTGGCATGAGTGTGACGGAATGGCTCAATTTCTGGACCACGAACAATGGCTGTGGTTCCGTTTCGCTTGAGGGACGTTTCCCTGATACGGCCAACGATGGCTACACGGTGGATTACCTTGAATACGCGGGCTGCACAGATAACACACGCGTGGTGCATTACAAGGTGAACGGTGCGGACCATGTTTGGCTACCCGACAGCCAATCTGGAAGTGATGTTTACTACACGCTGGAAATTTGGAAGTTCTTCCTTGGACTTTCTCCGAACAATTTGAGCTTGGCAGGAATTGCAGATGCAGAAGTTGACCGGATCGGTGTTTACCCGAACCCGACAACAGGAACGTTGCGCATCGATAATGCTACAGCAAAACTGAAGCGCATCGCAGTTTTCAACATGACAGGACAAAAGGTGAAAGAATTCTCCGGGCTTTCAAGGATCATTGATGTGAGCGACCTGCAAACAGGCGTTTACCAGATCATGGTGGCAACGGAAGACGGAATCTTCTCCAATTCGTTTGTGAAGGAGTGATCTGAAACATTCATCCGATGAAATAAGAGGGCCGAAGCGATTTCGCTTCGGCCCTCTTTCTTGCGTAACTACCTCGTTCTTCCCCCCTATCCTGTTTCTTTACTGTTTCACCAGTTTGCGTGTAAACTGCTTTTCGCCTTGCGCAATAATGAGGAAATACATTCCGCTCGGGTGCATGCTGATGTCAATATGGTTGCGGTAACGACCATCGAAGTTGTTGAGGATCTCTTCATAGATCTTCCTTCCAGACTGATCGAAAATGAGAACACGTGTATCCTTGTCCTCTGCCAGTTCGAACATGAGGTTGAACTGTCCGTTGCTCGGATTCGGTGCAAATTCAATCTTGTTTTTCGGAAGATCCTTTTTGAAATTGACTGAGGCTGGTTTCGCCAACATGGCTTCTTCCTCCTTGCTGCAATCCTTCAGCTCAATGACCACATTCACTTCCTTGACAACATCAGGAGCATAACGCATGATGCGCGTATGATGCGGTGCCAATGAGCGCTTTCCCAATTCGCCTTTGGCGGAACTTACTTTCCCATCCCGTTCGAATTCTACGGTCAGTTCGTCTCCAACCTTCTTTTTAGCGATCAACGCAGAAACCTCCTTGAAATCGCTCACCGAACTTCCATCCAATTTCAGTACGCGATCGCCAGCTTGGAGTCCCATCTTTTCGGCTGCGCTTCCTTCAACCACCGAACCCAATTCCACTCCTTCAGCATCGGTTTGTTTTCCTGGAGTTACTCCCAAGAATGGCATCTCGTTATCCTTCACATCAAGATCGAAGTTCATATCCTTCAGTTGCTCCATGAACTCTTCATCCATATTGATGCCGTGGTCGAAGAAGAACTGCTTGTCGTTCGGGTCGAACTGCCTCTTAAAAACCCGAATGTTCTTGGATTCACCCAGCGTTACTTTCTCTTCCTGCTGAACTCCATCGCGCAGATATTTGACAATAATCTCATCACCTACATTTTTGGAAGCTATCAGATCCCGCAATGCTTGTTCCGAAGTGACAGGATCATCATCAACTTCAATGATCACATCATCTTCCTTGAACCCTGCCTTCTCCGCTGCGCTTCCTTCCACAATGTCTATTACCAATGCTCCTCGAATTCCGTTTTCATCATACGTGGAAATGAAAACGCCAAGCTGTGCCTTCGTATCTTCTTCCTCCATATCATCAAACCAAGTAAGATCCTCATCACCGAAAACGCGTACTTTCAGGTCTTTGCTGGTATCTCCGCCAACTTCCTTCTTCACCTTTATTTCGATGCGTTCTCCAGTACCCTGGATGTCAATATCCTTCAGCACATCCAGTTCCCTGAGAATGGCCTGAATATCCTCGCCATCTACAGCATCGAGCTCTTTGGATATTTTCTTGGTCTCACCATTTTCGGAGACCTCAATATCGATTTTCAATTTTTGGCTCTTGCTTTTCGAATCGGCATTCTGTGCCTGTCCGTAAGTGAACAGACCTGCCACCAGCATGGCGATGACCGTACTCGACTGAAATAAAAGGTTGAACTTTTTCATGGCTATCATTTTTTGTTCAACCAAAGTTAGCCGAGACGATTTTTGCCAAATGTTAGCGCATGTTAATGAGTGTTAACCACATAAAAGTGGAACTCTGAGAACTTCGTTTAAAGTAAAATCTTGATGGATAAGACCGTGTCCTTCGAGTAGACCCTTACAATGTAAAGTCCAGGTTGCAAACCTGTAGGAAGCGTGAATCTATCCGAGTTCGGGTTGAAGATCCCAACCAAGCTTCCGTTGGCGGCAAAAACTTCCACCATCTGCATTGCATCCGTTGCCCTCAATTGCAGCGATTCACCATTTCGAATGACCTTCACAGGCGATTCGTTGGATACATCCTGTAGCCCATTCGGTACTTCAGTATCGTTACAGAAATCGTAGAATTGGAAGTTCAGGACATTCCCAGAACTCCAGTTGAACGGTTGACTGATACTTGGTGAGCCGTACCAACTGTCGGCAGCCACCGTCATGGTCGGACCTCCGCCTGACGGCTGACCGAGCGCATAAAGTGTATAACTGTACCGCGCATGTGGGAGACAAAATCCTTTGAACCAGTACTGTTCATTCGCAGTCATGGTAAGCACGCCCGAATCGATGATCGAATTGGTGCTATCAAGCAGGCTCCAAGCGAAATCACCGAGCACCAACGCACCACCCCAATTCTGAAAACCGATGATCAATGAATCGCATCCGGCATTCGGGCAAAATGACTGATCGGGACTCCATTCGCACTCAAGGTTTTGGAAGAAACCACTATATAACCTCAAAGTGCCATTGAATGTCGAATTCGAATCATGAACTCCTGGCCGTACATTCAGCAAATGCACAGATTGTTGTCCAATACCGAAATAATTGACCGTTTCGAGAGCAACTGTATCGCCATTGTCATCCAGCAGAACGAACCCAGGATAATCGAATATCTCGTTGGTATTATGATTCATCACCTTTACCACAATCACAGAATCGGTAAATGAGCTGTACTGAATGGACACGAACTCCAACGAATCGCACGCGGTTTGTGCGTTTGCTAAGGTTGAAATGAGAAAAAGGAAAAAAGCGAAAAGGTGTTTCATGTTGAATGGCTTCAACAAAGAAACGCAATCAAGATCGATAAAACTCAATCAACAGGCATGGAATCACTTATTAGGGAATCTCTCGGTAACGGCCAACCACTCAAGTTGATAAGAGAACCTTGGCAAATCCGTCACCGAGTTCACAATTTTTAACAGAACACAAGAGTTCTTAACGGCAGCTACCGAGGTTGTCCCTTATTTTCGGGCCTTCTATGATAGAACTGTCGGGAATTAGGAAGTCATATCAGGTCGGGATCAATCGGCTTGAGGTGCTCAAGGGCATCGACCTCACCATAAAAGAAGGCGAGTTGGTATCCATTATGGGTTCCTCAGGTACGGGCAAATCCACCTTGCTCAACATTCTTGGAATTTTGGACAGCTACGATTCGGGAACCTACCATTTGGATGGGACCCTGATACGGAACCTCAGTGAGACCAAAGCGGCCCAATACCGCAATAAGTTACTGGGGTTCGTATTCCAAAGCTTCAACCTCGTTGGGTACAAGAATGCGATGGAAAACGTGGCCCTGCCGCTCTATTACCAAGGAGTTGGCCGCAGAAAGCGGAACAAGACCGCATTGGAATATTTGGAGAGTGTGGGGCTGCTTGATTGGGCAGAACACCTGCCAAGCGAGATGAGTGGTGGCCAGAAACAACGCGTGGCCATTGCCCGTGCGCTCATCACCAAACCAAAAGTGATCCTTGCAGATGAGCCAACCGGTGCGCTCGATAGCAGAACATCAAGCGAGGTAATGCAGTTGCTGAAGGATGTGAATGCTTCGGGAATGACGGTGGTGATAGTAACGCACGAACACGACATTGCATCACAGACCGATCGGGTCATTCTTATGAAGGATGGGTTGATTGAAAGCGATAACTATAAAGTAGCTCCGACCAATGTTTGACCTCGACAAATGGCAGGAGATATTTGAAACGATCAGCAAGAACAAACTCCGAACGTTCTTGACAGGTTTCAGCGTGTTCTGGGGCATCTTCATGCTCATTATTCTGCTTGGTTCAGGAAATGGACTCCGCAATGGATTTGAAGTAGAGTTCAAGGACGATGCCATCAACAGCATCTGGATCTACCAAGGGCGCACCACCATTCCGTACAAGGGAATGAAGCCGGGAAGGCACATCAATTTTACCGATGACGATATGGAGGTCATTGACGATGGGAAAGTTGCGGGATTGGAAAACGTGGCCTCCCGCCTTTGGCTCGCCAACCAGAACTTCGTTTACGGTAACCGAAAAGGGAACTTTCAACTTATTTCCACCCATCCGGGACAATTCTATGCTGAGAATGCCACCATGGTCACTGGTCGTTTCCTGAACCAATTTGACATTGATGAGCGCAGGAAAGTGGTCGTTCTGGGAATTCCTGTGCAGGAGGAACTCTTTCCCAATGGAGACCATTTGGGCAAGATGATCGAGATCGGTGGCATCGCTTTCAAGGTCATCGGTACCTTTAAAGATGGTGGTGGCAACCGCGATAACAGACGCGGCTACATTCCCATGACGGTGGGACAGATGGTGTTTGACCGTGGAAGAAACGTACATGCCATCAGTTCTACCATTGGCGATGCCACACCCGAGGAAAGTCTGGTGATCGAGCAGAAGATCCGCGACCGGCTGGCCTCCTTGCATCAGTTCTCGCCAGAAGACAAACGGGCCGTTTGGATTCACAATACAACCGACAGCTTTATGAAGATCGCCAACCTGTTCAGTGGTATCAGCCTTTTTGTCTGGGCCATTGGCATCGGAACCATCATTGCCGGCATCGTGGGCATTGGCAACATTATGATGGTGGTAGTAAAAGAACGTACGCGCGAGATCGGCATCCGCAAGGCATTGGGTGCTTCTCCGTTCTCGGTGGTCTCGCTCATTCTTATCGAAGCCACGTTCATTACCAGCATTGCAGGTTATTTGGGCATGGTGGCAGGGGTCTTCACGTTGGAGGCCATCAGTAATTCATTGGACGACCCAGGCATCTTCCAAAACCCTTCTGTTGACCTTGGAACAGTCGCCATTGCCACGGCCGTTCTTGTGGTTGCAGGTCTGCTTGCGGGGCTCATTCCCGCGTTGCGGGCCGCATCCATCAGTCCCATAGAAGCATTGAGAGACGAATGAGCCTATTTGACCTTGACAGATGGCGGGAAGTGTTTGACACCTTGGGTGCCAATCGACTGCGCACCATGCTCACGGCATTCGGGGTGGTCTGGGGCATGTTCATCATTGTGGTGATGCTGGGCGCAGGTTCGGGGCTGTACAATGGAGCCATGAAAGAGTTCCAAGGCTTTGCCACCAACTCGCTTTACCTCTGGACCCAACGCACCACCATGCCATACAAAGGATTGCCTGCTGGACGCTGGTTCCACATGAGCAATGAGGACACAAAGGCCATTCAGGACCTTGTGCCGGAAGTAAAAGTGATCGCACCACGGAATGAAGTTGGCGGCTGGCGCGGATCGGCCAATGTGACCCGTGGGGTTCACACAGGGGCTTATGGCATAAAAGGCGATTATCCCGAAGTGATAGAGATCCAACCGTTCGATCCGGACCAAGGCCGATTGCTGAACCGCTTGGATGTGGATCAGAAACGGAAAGTTGCGGTCATCGGCTCCAAAGTGGTGAACGATCTTTATGATGAAGGTGAGGAAGTGATCGGCAGCAATGTTCGCATCAATGGCGTGTATTTTACCGTGGTCGGCACGTTCCGTTCGCTGAAAGCAGGGCGCGAGGCGGAGGATGACGCACAGAGCATCTTTATTCCGTTGAGTTCATTTCAGCAGGCGTTCAATTACGGAAATTGGGTGAGCTATTATGGTTTCATGCCCATCGATGGCGTTTCGGTTGCGGATATGGAGGCCAAAATTCTAAAGGTTCTAAAGGAACGCCATCACGTGCATCCAGATGACCCGTTTGCCTTCGGCACCAACAACAATGAGGAGGAATTCCAACGCTACGCGAACATCTTCACAGGCATCTCCTTCCTCACGTGGTTCGTAGGAACGCTGACCTTGGTGGCAGGCGTTATCGGGGTTTCCAATATCATGCTTATCGTGGTAAAGGAACGCACCAAAGAGATCGGCATCAGGCGCGCCATCGGTGCCAGCCCGCTCAGCATCATCAGCCAGATATTGCTCGAAGCATTGGTGCTTACTTCCTTGGCAGGATACATTGGCATTGTGCTTGGCGTTTGGACCGTGGAATATGCCGGGCCGCTGATAGAACATGAGTACTTTGATAACCCCCAGGTGGATTTCAATGTGATCATGGCGGCACTTGGTGTACTTGTGTTCGCTGGCTGTTTGGCAGGGTTCATTCCCGCCTATCGAGCCTTGGAGATAAAACCCGTGGAAGCATTGAGAACTGAAAATTAATGGGTTACGAACTACGAATAAATACGAATATCCGAATGGCGGCCGCAGATCGCGTCACATTCGTAATTCGTCCTGTTCGAACGCATTCGCAATTCACATCAAAAAGACCTGAACATTCAACCTTGAACTTAGCTATATGAAATCATTTGTGAGAATACTGATCGTGATCGTGATACTGGGAGGATTCGGATATACGCTCTGGCATCTGTACGAGAAATCGCAGGAACCGCCTGTGGTATTTGAAACCGCCAAAGCCTTCCGAACGGACATCATCAAAAAGACCGTTGCCACGGGAAGCATTTCTCCCAAAAAGGAAGTGGCCATCAAACCCCGCGTTTCTGGCATTGTGGAAAAGGTTTTTGTGGAAGAGGGCCAGATGGTGAAAGATGGTGATGCCATTGCCAAGGTGAAGATCGTGCCCGATATGGTGAGTTTGAACAACGCCAAGAACCGCGTGCAAATGGCGGAAATAGCTGTGGAGAATGCGCAGCAGAACTTCAACCGACAGAAACCGTTGGTCGAACAGGGCGTGATAGCGCAAGCTGAGTTCCAACCCATTGTAAACGCCTTGATGAACGCCAAGCAGGAATTGGTGGCTGCAGAGAACAATCTTCAACTGATACAGGAAGGTGCGTTGAAGGCCGAAAGCGGAAGTTCGAACACTATCATCCGTTCCACCGCAACAGGAATGGTACTGGAAGTGCCCGTGAAGGAAGGAAGCTCGGTCATTGAGAGCAACAACTTCAACGAAGGAACCACCATTGCCAGCATTGCCGATATGGGCGAAATGGAATTTGAAGGCAAAGTGGATGAAAGCGAGGTGGGCAAGATCAAAGAAGGCATGGATCTGCTCATCACTATCGGTGCGTTGGAAGGCCACACGTTCCACGCCACGCTCGACCATATTTCGCCAAAGGGAGTGGAAGAGAATGGGGCCATTCAATTCAAGATCAAGGCAATGGTCAAACTGCAGAAAGATGTTTTTGTCCGTTCGGGCTACAGTGCCAACGCAGACATTGTGCTTGAAAGACGCGATAGCGTGCTGGCCATTCCAGAGGCATTGCTCATCTTGGGCAAGCATCCCGACTCAACATTTGTTGAGGTTGAAACTTCGCCTCAGGTATTTGAAAAGCGTTTGGTAAAACTCGGACTTTCAGATGGCATCAAGATAGAGGTACTGTCAGGCATCGACACATCTGACAATATCAAGAAACCGATGTGATCAACTTTCCTCCGTTTGCCGAATGGAATCAAACCATTCCAAGGCTTTCGCTTCATTGTCAAACACCTTGGTCGGGTAGCGCTCTTTGCGTGGCTTCAGGTAGAACTTGGCCAAAAGTCGGTGCGCCAACGATTTGATCACAATGGCCTCTGCCCGCTTTATCCTTTCCAGTCCGACATTCTCGTAGGTACGCACGTCAACCGTTATTTGGGTTGAAGCATCTGGGACCAGTAGATTGAAGATCTTCTTGTCTTTGATGTCATTCCAAATGGCGGCAATGTTCTCTTCCGAAGACTCTTCGGTGAACTCGACATCGGCATGCAAATAGGTTTTTACAACATCTCCATCAATCAGAATAAGCGCGGTGGGGGTTGTCACTTTTTTCAAGATGTACTTAGAGGTGTGAGGTTCTGTGGTGTACATGTTCCATTATTCTTTGGAAAACGGTTTCGTCTACTAAAAGTAGTGTTTTGTCGGGTTGAAATTCCCTTTCATCGAAACATTATTGTCATTTATGCAACAATTATGCGCATTCATTCCTTTAAATGGGCTGTTCATTCCTTCCATAAACTCAGCAACCACTTTGTGAGATCCGCGTTCTGAACGCGTAAGACCGCTGGCAAAAGCAATCACGCAAAACAGCCATGTGTTGTAGCTTTGCCGAAAGAACCTCAAACCATGAAAAGACAATTACTTGCCTTCATTGCATTTCTTCTGAGTACAACCGCCATATTGGCCCAATGTCCAACGGGGCAATCGGAAATTGCCATTCAAATTCTTACGGATAGTTACGGATATGAGACGGACTGGATCCTTCTGGATCATAATGGCGATACGCTGACCATGGGTGGACAGAATGGTGCGTATGCCGATACTACTTGGTATGGCGATACTATTTGCGTTCCAGAATCGGAGTGCATGCGGTTTGAGATACATGATGCGTTCGGTGATGGTATCTGCTGTGGTTATGGAAATGGCAGTTACACCGTTTTTGTGGATGGCAGCCAAGTGCTGACAGGTGGTAATTTCAGCAGCCAGGCATTCACCCTTTTCAACTGTCCTCCCGGTTCCGATTGCAGCGATCCGCTGGTGGTTACAGAAGGCACGTATGTTGCTCCATCAAACAACACGTGGTATTCGTTTACTCCTGCACAGAATGGAACGTATGCGGTTGAAACCTGCAATAACGGCTGTAATACAAAGCTTTGGATCTATGACCATTGCAATGGCCTGATCTGGGGCGAGGACAACATTGGCACCATCTATTACGACAACGACCAAGGTGGATGTGCGCCACAGGCCATGATCGGTTCTGCATTGCTTGAGGCAGGTGTGCAATACTGGATACGGATTGGAAGCAACAACGGAGATTGTACGGGAGATATCAATTGGTCGCTGTCGTACAACGGTCCTATCGTTGGTTGCATGGATCCGAATGCCTGTAACTACAATCCCTTGGCCACGGTGAACGACAACAACTGCATCTACCCGGGCGATCCGTTGTGTCCGGATGGTCCCGACCTTACGGTCGATTCGGCCGCATTGGCCAATTCGCTCTATGTGGATCAATATAATGTACCTGCCAACGATTGTTCGGTGGCCGAAGGCTGCATGAACGGTTACGGAACACGTGACATCATCCGATTCTCCACGCACATCAAAAACATCGGAAATCTTGACTACTATATCGGAAATCCAAGTGCCAATCCCGATCAGTTCGACTTTCAGAACTGCCACAATCACGTGCATTATCGCGGCTATGCCGAATACAAACTGTACGACACGCAGGGCAATCTCATCCCCATCGGTTTTAAAAACGGTTTCTGCGTAATGGATCTTGAGTGCAGCGGGGGCGGAACGGCTCAGTATGGCTGTAGCACCATGGGCATCTCTGCCGGTTGCGGTGATATTTATTCCTCCGGACTTTCCTGCCAATGGATAGATGTAACCGACATCGACACGGGTCTTTACACGTTTGTGAACACTTGCAACTGGGACAATTCGCCCGATGCACTCGGACACTACGAGACCAGCCACATGAACAACTGGGCGCAACTGTGCATCTATATTGGTCGCGATGCAAGCGGTAACCTGTTTGTGAACCAACTGCCTGATTGCCAACCGTATGTCGATTGCTTTGGGCAGATATATGGAAACGCCCAACCCGACTGTAACGGGCTGTGTGGTGGCCCTGCACTTCGTGGCGACCTGAACACGGACAGTCAGCAGGACCTTGTAGATGCGCACACGTATGTGAGCAGCATTTTGGCCCATGATATAACTGCCACCAATTGCAACGACCTGAACGCAGATGGCGAGATCGATGTATATGATGCTTCGCTATTGGTGGACTGCTCATTGACCATTGATGGTCAGAACACAGGTTCCAACCACAATCACTGCCATTTTCCTTACGGGACGCTGAATATCTACGACACGGTGGAATTCAGTATCGGAAATGTGGACTATAACCAACAGTACATCGACATCTACATCAAGAACCCCAACAACTTTGTGGTCGCGTACCAGTTCGAGATGTCGGGATTGACCATTGAAAGCGTGGAGAATCTCGTGGATCCCAATGCTTACCCGATAGCACCGCAATGGAGTTTGGGAGGCCGCGAAGTGATCGGCATAAGCTACCAGGATTCATTGGTCCCAAAGTATCAGAACGCTACTCCTTTGTGCAGAATTCATTACTTCTCGCTTACCGACACACTTGTCTGTATCTCGCACATCAAATCTGTAGTGAACCAATATTATGAGGAGACTTTGACACAGGTGGATCCATTCAATACCTGCCTATTGGTCCACACGGGTGTGGATGAACTGGTAGATGGTGGCATTGGGCTCAGTCTGTATCCGAACCCCATGCAGGAAAGCACTACGCTGAAGATCGAAAATCGCTTCAACACGAACATATCAGTGCAATTGGTAGCACCTTCCGGACAACTGGTTCGCAATTACGGAAATGTGACCTCTTCCATGCTCAACATACAGAAAGCCGATCTGAGTCCGGGTATGTATTTCGTGCAGGTGATGGACCGGAAACGTGTTCTTTCGAGAGCGAAGCTGATGGTGCAGTAAGGTTTTGATTCATCTGTCAATTGTGAACCTTCGTGTCTGTGATGGGTTTCACTTATTACGACTCAATTTCTGAATTATGGACGAAAGAGACTGGAAAGAAAAGCTCACGCCAGAGCAGTATCATGTTCTGAGAGAAAAAGGAACTGAGCGTCCTTTCACGGGCAAGTACGACCTGCATTTTGAAGATGGCAGTTACTACTGTGCCGGATGTGGCACCAAGCTGTTCGATTCCGGTTCGAAGTACGATAGCGGTTGCGGATGGCCTGCCTTCTACAAGACCGCAGAAAAAGGCGCAGTAATTGAAAAGACGGACCGAAGCCACGGCATGATACGCACCGAAGTACTCTGCGCCAACTGCGGTGGTCACTTGGGGCATGTGTTCCCCGATGGTCCGCGCGATAAGACCGGCATGCGGTACTGCATCAATTCCGTTTCGTTGGAGTTTAAAAAGTTATAGCGTGTTCTTCCGCTGGATATGAATGCCCAACATCTGAATCTAAGGGAAGATTATCGTATGTGGTTCCTTTATGCAAACTGAAACATTTCAAATTTGGAAAGTTCAAAACAAGAGGCAATTTTTCTGGTTTACCCGACCAATCAAGTAAGAACTCAACTTGAATCCACCTAAACAACCATTCAACAACCGGCCCTTAAAGTCTAATCAATTTTTCTTGCAGCCAACGACTTGCAGCTTGAAACTAAATATCTACATTTGCACTCCCAAAATTTTGGGCTAATACGAAAGAAATGGACGCAATACTTAATCACGTACGAGATACTTACAGCACACGCATGGAGCACCCAGAATTCAAAGCTGGGGATACCGTAACGGTTGAATACCTTATCCGCGAGGGAAACAAAACGCGTCCACAGCGTTTTCAAGGCGTGATCATCCAAAGAAGCGGAACAGGCGCTACTGAGACTTTCACTATCCGTAAAATGTCTGGAGGTGTTGGTGTTGAGCGTATCTTCTCTTTCAGCAACCCAAACTTGACCTCCATTGAAGTGAACAAGCACGGAGTTGTTCGTAGAGCACGTATTTACTACCTACGCGATCTTACTGGTAAGAAAGCTCGTATCAAGGAAAAGCGAATGAAGTAAGCCGAAAGGCTTTTCAGATAGAAATCCTCACCGACTTCGGTGGGGATTTTTTGTTTACAATAGTTGACGCTGTCACTAAAGCGTAAAATCTGTAGAAGTTAAATTCGCACCATGAAAAAGGACGAAGTACCACAGGATGACGAGAACCTTTTCGAGGGCAAGTTCAAAGTGGTGAAATATGCCGTGGATGAGAACGGCAACTACGGAACCGTTGGCAGCGTGGGTTGGGAACCTGAGAACGTGGTGCTCAATCAGGCTTGGGAAGAAATAAACAAGAAGGTTGAGGAAACCAAGAAGAAGATAGCTGCTGGAGAGCTAAGCCCTCTCGCCTATCACATGGAAAAGAACATCATGGATGTGGCCATGTTGGCGCAGTACATGGATATTTCGAAGCGGAATGTGAGCAAGCATTTGGAGCCTGCGGGCTTCAACTCGCTGGATGACAAGACCTTGAAGCGCTATGCTGAAGTGTTCGATATATCGGTGGAAGAGTTATTGAAATGTTAGTTATTGGTTATTGAGTTGCTGATTCTCCGAATAACCAGTAACCAATAACTCTTTAGTACAAGGATGAACGTAAAAATCGACTTTAAACACCGCCAATCAGCTCATTGCGAGACGGGCGTTATTTCCAATTTGATGCGTCACCACGGTCTGGATGTTTCGGAACCGATGGCATTGGGCATCGGTTCTGGGCTGTTCTTCAGCCACATGCCGTTCATCAAAGTGAACGGACTGCCCGTGACCACCTACCGCATCATGCCAGGCGATATTTTCAAGAAGTTCTCGCAGCGAACTGGTGTGGAGATGAAACGCCAGAAGTTTTCTGATCCTGAAAAAGCAATGGCTGAACTTGACCGAGTTCTGGAGCAAGGTCTGCCCGTTGGTATGCTTACCAGCGTGTTCTATCTGCCCTATCTGCCACGTGCATTCCGCTTCCATTTCAATGCACACAACGTGGTGGTCTACGGAAAGGAAGGCGATGATTACCTCATTTCCGACCCCATTTTGGAAGAGCCTGTGACCATTGATCGCAGAATGCTGATCCGTGCGCGGTTTGCCAAAGGAATGCCGAACACCAGCGGCCGCATGTATTATCCGACACACGTTCCGAAAGATGTGGATCTGAACAAAGCCCTCATCAAAGGATTGAAGTACACGGCAAAGGATATGGGAACCATTCCGTTGCCGATTTTCGGTGGACGCGCCATTGGCTTTCTGGCTTCGCGCGTTGCCAACTACGAGAAGAAATACGGCAAGGAAGAAGCGAAGAAGTACCTCGGGAACATCGTTCGGATGCAGGAAGAGATAGGTACGGGTGGTGCGGGTTTCCGCTTCATGTTCGGGGCGTTTTTGCAAGAAGCGTCTGCCAGATTGGGAAATCCTGTCTTGCACAAGAAGAGTTTGGAGATCACCAAGATCGGTGACCAATGGCGCAACTTCGCCTACGATTGTGGACGCATGTGTAAGGACCGCGCAGACAACCTTACCTATCAGGATCTGGCCGACCAGCTTTCGGACATCGGCAGGAAGGAGATTCTGTTCTTCCAGTCCATTCACAAAATGAAATTCTGATTTGGACGCCATTTCCATATCGGGATTGGTGCATCGCTACAGCGGTGCGGCAGAAGCGGCCGTCAACGGCCTCGACCTGCGAATTCCGAAAGGTGCGTTTTACGGTCTCCTTGGCCCAAATGGTGCAGGAAAGACCACAACCATTTCCATCATCTGCGGTATTCTGAAACCGACTGCTGGTGAGGTTTCCATTCTTGGAAAGAGTTGGAAGAATGACGCAGTTGGAATTAAAAAGTCCATTGGCTTGGTGCCGCAAGAAATTGCGTTGTACGATACAATGACGGCTTCGGAGAACCTTCATTTCTTCGGGCAGATGCTTGGATTGAACCGAAAGGAAATCCAGCAGAAAACGGATGAGTTGATGGAAGCATTTGGACTTGCGGAACATCGCGGCAAGCAGTTACAGAATTATTCGGGTGGTATGAAGCGCAGGGTGAACCTGATGGTGGCACTGATGCACGACCCCGAAATCCTCATCTTGGATGAACCGACCGTGGGCATTGACGTACATTCAAGGCACATGATCAACACGTATTTGCAGGAGCTGAACCGTGGCGGAATGACCATCGTTTACACGTCTCACCAGCTGGACGAGACCGAAAAGCTCTGCGATCAGGTCTGCATCATCGACCACGGAAAACTGCTGATCGAAGGCAAAACCTCCGAACTGCTTTCAGACGGACACAGCCTGCATCATCATTTCATTGAACTGACGGGCAAACAATTGAGGGATTGATGGTGTGTGGCAATGAAATATCGAAGTGTCACCCTGAACTTGTTTCAGGGTCTATTCAGATGCTGAAACAAGTTCAGCATGACAGCAAGCGTCTCTGTGCATCTCCATTTCTCAATTTCCCTCTGTGCAATAATACTCTTAGCGTCTTTGCGCCTATGCGTGAAACAAAATGAAACTCCTCGCATCCATAACGAAAGAATGGCTGTTGCTGCTCCGCGACAAAGGCGGCCTCGGCATCCTTTTCCTCATGCCGATGGTGCTCGTTATTGTGATGGCAATCGTGCAGGACGCGCCTTTCCGGGATTATCAGGAACAGAAAATCCCTGTGCTGTTCGTCAATCAAGACAGCGGTGAGATCTCCAAAGCCATCATGCACGCCATTCAGGAAGGAAAAACCTTCGTGGTGGTCGATAGCTTGAATGGAATGCCGATCGATAGCGCGCAACTCGCGAAATCCATCAATTCGGGCGATTACCAAATAGGCATTATTGTAAAGAAAGGTTTGGGTGGTGAATTGAAGCAGATCGTTGATGCACAGGTGGAAGGAATGTTAGCTGGGCTGATGCCAACGGACGAACCGACCGAAGTCGAAAAACCGAACCTCGAACCGTACATCACGCTACTCCTCGACCCTACTACGAAACACACTTTTAGAAGCAGCATCCGAAGTGCCATCAAGCAGTTTTTGAGCGAACTGGAAGGGCGAATGATCATTGATGGCCTCAGTGACCGCTTGGCAGAAATGACAGGCAAACGCCCCGAAGTGGACCTTTCCTCCAACGGAATTGTACAGCTGCGAGAGAAAACCGCCACAGGTAAGATCATGGCAACGGATGTGGCCAATAACTCCACGCAGCATAACGTGCCAGCATGGACGGTCTTCGCCATGTTCTTTATCGTTATTCCACTGGCTGGAAACATGGTGCGCGAACGTACCGCGGGAACCATTACCCGCTTGCGAACCATGCCAACCAGCATGTTCCATTTCTATGCGGGCAAATTGCTGAGCTACAGCGCAGTCGGACTGCTGCAAGCCTTGCTGATGATCAGCGTTGGTTTCTGGCTCATGCCGAGCATTGGCCTTGCCAAACTGGATCTTGGAAGCGGTTTCTTCCCATTGCTTTATGTGGCGATTGTAGCAGGTTTTGCCGCCACCAGCTATGGTTTGCTTGTCGGAACCATCTTCAAAACACTTCATCAGGCCGCCATTTTCGGAATTGTTTCGGTGGTGATCATGGCAGCCTTGGGCGGCATTTGGGTTCCGCTGTACATCATGTCAGACACCATGATCTTCGTTGGACATCTCTCGCCCATGAACTGGGCCATGGAAGCCTTCAATGGTGTTTTCCTGCGTGGCGAAACCGGTTCAGAAATAATTTTGGGTTCGTTCAAACTTTGGGCTTTCGGGATTGTTTGCTTCGCAGGATCACTCTTGCTTGAACGTAACCGACAAAGCTGAGTGGTTCATAATTTTGGTACAGAAAATCTACTTATTCCATGAAAGGAAAATATGATGTTGTAATACTCGGTGGCGGCCTTGCGGGCCTCACCCTTTCGCTTCAACTGAAGAAACAGAACCCCGACATCCGTGTGCTGGTGCTGGAAAAGCGCGATGACGCGGCTCCCGATGCGGCCCATAAAGTGGGCGAAAGCACCGTAGAGTTGGCCACACATTACCTACGCGAGGTGCTCGGACTGAAGGATTACCTCGACCGCGAGCAACTGCCAAAGCACGGACTGCGCTTCTTCTTCTCGCCCAAGCACAAGGAAACCATCCACAAGCGTGTGGAATTGGGACCGAAGGTGCTGCTGCCCGTTCCGAGCCATCAGCTGGACCGTGGCGTGTTGGAGAACGACCTTGTGACGTTCAGTCGCGAAGCTGGGAATGAAGTAATACTCGGTGCTAAGGTGGACAGCGTTGACATGGGCACGGAAAAGCATTCGGTGACCTACACCGTGAATGGTGAGCAAGTGACCACCGATGCGCGTTGGGTGGTGGATGCCTCTGGTCGCGCCAGCATTCTGAAGCGGAAATTCGGTTTCGCACAAACGCATCCGCACGATGTGAATTCGGCATGGTTCCGAGTGGATTGGAAGATCGACATCGACACATGGAGCGATGACCCGAAATGGCATTCGTACGTAGAGCCTGGACTGCGCTATCTGAGCACGGTTCACCTCATGGACAAGGGTTATTGGGTGTGGATCATTCCGCTGGTGGGCGGCAAAACGAGTGTCGGCATTGTGGCCGATCCCGCCATCCATCCGTTGGAAACGTACAACAAACTCGATAAGGCGTTGGCGTGGATCGAGCAGTGGGAACCGCAGCTTTCCAAAGAACTGAAAGCGAAGACGAGCGAAGGCGGCAAGATCCTGGATTTCCTTCAGATGAAACATTTTGCGCACGGTTCGGGCGAGTTGTTCCACACCGACCGTTGGACGGTTGTGGGCGAAGCTGGCCTGTTTGCCGATCCGTTCTACTCGCCTGGTTCCGATTTCATTTCGATGGCCAACACATGGACGGCCGACCTCATTCAGCGCGACCTGAAAGGCGAAGACATCTTCTTCCGCACCAAATTCTACTCGGAAGTGCTGCGCGCGCTGTTCGATAACTGGATGCCGATCTACACGGGCCAATACCCGATGTGGGGCAGCACGCAGGTGATGGTGGCCAAGATATTCTGGGATTGGGGCGCGTACTGGAGCATCAACACGCTGCTTTTCATCAATAACGGCCTCACCAACCTCGACCTGATGCGACAGATGACCGCTGGGCCGAAGTCGCTGCTGCAACGCTATGGCGAACTGAGCCGCCAAATGCAGATGCTGTTCAAAGACATGATGCCGTACGACACGGCCGACATCACCGAACGCTACACCGACCCGTTCGACCTCGATTTTCTGCGCAAATTCCAAGAAGATATTGTGGAGAAGGAATACACTACGCAGGAAATGCTCGACAAGCTTTATTCGAACATCGGTGTGCTGGAACACGTGGCAGCCGAAACGTTCCGACTGTTCAGCAACTTGGCGCACGGAACTTCGATGGATATTGAAGTTGACCCGTACACCATGAGCCTGAACGGTGACCGCAAACTGGAAAGCGTGAACAGCGTGGTGCTACCACGCCACGAACACATTGCAAGTCAGATGAGGCGCATGTGGCTGTATCCGTATCCTGAGACGGTTGAGGTGTAAATAGCTGATACGAATTACCAATCTCGCTTCGCGATACGAATATGACGAATGCCGTAACCTGCAGCCTAATTCGCATATTCGTATTCATTCGTAATTCGTATCAGCCAAATTGAGTATTACCGAGAACATAGTAACCGTAGTGGCCACGTTCCAAAAGGGACGCACGCTCAGCGAACAGGAACTTGGTTTGGATGAACTCATTGCCGAACTGAACAAGTTCGAACCGCGTTACCGTTCGGTGGCATTTGAAGGTGCTTCCGTAGGTGTTGCGTTGGCAAATTCCATGGAAACTTGGAAGGTTTATGCTGAGAAAACGGCAAAGCACGCCACTCAAGTTCATATCGGTTTGGGCTGGGCAATTGCTGAACAACCCCCTAAATCCCCCAAAGGGGGACTTGAACTCCGAGACACACTATCTCAGATCGCACCTGAAATGCAGGTAAAGGTTTTGGATGGATTCGGGTATTGGAATGGGTTGTTTCAAAGACGTGCCACCATTCGAACTCAACAAATTCCTGAGAATATCACACCCGAATACCAAGCTGGATTTGACCAAGGTGTTGGTCGCGCCATTTGGTATGTCACGAAAGGAGAAGTTTCCAAAGTGGTGAACATCCTCAACCATTTTTCTGAAGACCGAAGACCGAACCTGTGGCAAGGCATTGGTGTGGCTTCAACTTATGTTGGTGGCTGTTCGAATGAATTGATTTCCGAGTTGAAATCAGCGGCTGGTGAGTTCAAATTGAACTTGAAAAAAGGGATTGAGGCAGCTGAAGAAAGTTTGCGGAAGGCTCAATCCTGAGCAGCTAGCATCTTTGCTAAGACTACTTCCAGTTTATCAAAATTCTCCTCGTTCTTTTCGGGTGCGAACTTTCGGATGGTGTTGCACAGATCAAGGTCGTCAAAGATCATTTTGAACACAACCGAAGTTTGATCGGCTGAAACTGTGTCAAAACTTACCTCTACTCTGAACAGCGGCTGCGAAAGCCGATACCACGAAAGGAATGTCGGCCGTTCAATACGTTCGAAAACCGCATGGTTCTCATAGTTGCCTTTCTCAGGTCCGTGCATGGTAAAACGCCAATGGCCTTCAGGTCGCAGGTCGTATTCATGGAATGTGTTGGTAAAACCTTTCGGTCCCCACCACGCAGCCAAATGTTCGGGTTCTGTCCACGCACGGAAAACCAATTCCAGCGGGAAATTGAAAACCCGTGTGCTGACGATTTCCAGTTCTGTACTCATGGTCTAAATGTAGCAGAGTTTCGACCACCCCCAACCCTATCTTTTCTGGAAGCTGTCCAAAACCGCTGTCACCGAAAAAGATGGCGTATCAAAATCAAATAAAGAGCCCCTTCCTTCGTCAGGGAAACACGCGGACGAGTTGGTGCTTCGATTTGCTTCGCTGAGGAACGAAGCGTCCCACATATACAAGGGATGTAACCATCCGGACAATCGTCTTACAAAGATGGGAGTTGTCCCCCTTTGGGGGATTTAGGGGGTTGCTACCAATACAAATCCGTGCTGGTTCCCTTGGTAATGATTGTAAATGAGAATGGTCTTCAGGTCGCCTGAAATGGGTTTCTGAACCGCCATTTGAGGCACAGGTTTTCCGTTGACCAATTGTGCTGCAAACCACGTGGCAAAGGCACTTGCCGAAGGGTTTTCTCCAAACAGATTTTTAAATGAAAGGATTCCAGTTTCTGGGAAAAGTTGCTTCGCAAAATCGTCATACCAGTTATCGGAATTGGCATCGCCCGAATAGCCGAGCATCAAAGCATCAATGTCTGAAACGCTCAGACCGTTACGTTCCAACAGCCGTTTGGCCTTGGAAGTAAGGTCATCCAAGGTCGGATAAGAGATCATGTCGGCATCAACAATTTCCGCAATCGCGTTTTCGGAAGTCGGTTCGAGGATGAACATGGCCGCTCCTTCGCCATTCACCGCGCCAGACGTTCCGCAACCGATGAGTTTGTCGGTAGAAACCTCCTCTTTCTTGATAAAACCTGCCAGCGTTTCGATACGGTATTGTGCCTGAGAGATTTCTTCCACACAACCGACCATCAGGCTTTTGGCTCTTCCTTCAATGAAAAGCAGGTCGGTATCCATCAGGCAATTCTCGAACGAAAGTCCTTTATTGCTGTGCGTGTTATTGTAACCGCTGTTGGCAGCCATCAGTGCCAATCCACCAGCAGGAGAACTGGGCGCGCCCTGCACAAAACCCGTTGGTGTAAGTGTTCCTTCTTCGTATTGAATGATCTGATTGAGGAAACGGTGGCACTCTTCCATGCCGCCATCAGTCGTTCCGATGATGATGCCATCGGTCTTCCATTTTTGAAGCAATGGCATTCCCGCGCCCGTGGCCATTCGGTTCGATTTGCCCATTCTGCGGAGTTGACCGCGTGGAATCTCCTCATAGCTCGGTTCTACGGCCTGCAATTGCGAACCTGCGTAAACGAGAGGTTCGGTTGAGAAGAAGTCTTCGTCAAAAGTTTTCTGGGGCGATATACAGGTCAGGTCTTTAATAAACATGATTGCGTTTTTGACCCCCTCCCTCCGCCTTAGGCGGAGTACTCCCCCTTTCGAGGGGGAGAGCTGGCACGCTGATCAAATGTTGGATCGAAGACCAAGCTCCCCTCCTTTTGAAGAGCTCGCCCTGAGCTTGCCGAAGGGAGGGGCTGGGGGTGGTTATTTGAAATCCGTAGTTCAAACCTTTGAAAGAATAAGTGAACTGCAATTGCCACCGAACCCGAACGAATTGGAAAGCACATGATCGATCCTGACTTTGCTGAATTCCGTTTGTGGTTTGGAATTGAACTCAGGCATTTGCGTTTGCCAGTTCAAGGTTGGGTAGATTTCCTGATGCTTGATGCTGAAAAAACTGAAAACAGCTTCAATTGCTCCTGCCGCAGCAAGTGTATGACCTGTGAAGGATTTCGTGGAAACATACGGTGGAATCTCCCCGAATATCTGCGTCATTCCATGTACTTCGGTGTAGTCGTTATTCTCTGTTCCTGTTCCGTGGGCGTTCACGTGATCAATGTCGGAAGGTTGGAGACCGGCCGTTTTCAATGCGCCATTGATGGCGCCACGAACACCAACTGCCTCTGGCGACATGGAACTCGGATGATACGCATCGTTGGTGTTTCCGTAGCCACGGACCTCGCCCCAAATTTCTTTTCCTACGGCATCCTCTTCCCTCTCCAGAACCAAGTAGGCTGCGCCTTCGCCCAAGTTCAAACCTTTGCGGTTGGCATCGAACGGGCGCGTGATCTCATCCGAGAAAATTTGCAACGAATTGAACCCATTGACCGTGTATTTCGCCAAGCTGTCCACTCCGCCCACAATAGCCCTTTTGGCTTTCCCTGCTTTGATCATCCGCGCACCGAGCATGATGGAATTGGCTGATGACGAACAGGCCGTGTTCATGGTATCCGTGTAACCACGCAACCCGAATGCTTTGACCAATTGCAGCGTGTGTGCCCCACTTCGGTACGAATTGACGTAGGGCGATGGCTTCTCATTCGTATTCGCATCCGCATAAATGGCATCCATCTCCACCATGCCGCCAACGGTTGTTCCTGAAAGCAAAGCCGTGTCGAACGATCTTAGGTCTTCTACTGAAAGGCCAGCGTTGGCTACTGCTTCGCGGAAAGCCACGAATGCCAACAGTTCTGTACGTGTGAGACCTTGCTGGTTCAGATGATCGAATTCCTTCCGCAGTTCCTCATTGCTCAGTTTCACTTCTCCGAAAAGCAATTCATCCGCGTAGCGCGAATCGAGGAACTTGGCCTTGCCAATTCCCGTTGTGCAACTTCTGAGGCCTGCGAGATTTTCTGCTGCATTATTCCCGATGGCGGAAATAACCCCAATGCCGGTGACCACCACACGGCCCATTGGCTTACGCTTCGGCTTTCTTGGCCAAGATGTAATCGGCCATGGTATTCACAGTAACCAGCACTTTGCGTCCTTCCTGCGGGTCGGTCATTTTAATGCCGTACTCGCGCTCCAAAAGCACGCTCAACTCCAACGCGTCAATAGAATCCAGGTCGAATTTGGGACCGAACAACTGATCATCATCGTCAATATCCTCCGGGGTAAAATCAAGTAAATTCAGATACTCGATGATCTGCTCTTTCAGTTTGGTCTTGAGTTCGGCTGCTTCCATCTAATAGATTTGGGTGAGTCGGTTATTGGGCTGCAAATTAAGTTACAATTGATCAGATATGCCATTAACCAAAGTCAAATGGAAAAGTTCTGATCATTGGATCAGTTTGACGTGATCACAAACTCGGTGCGCCTGTTCTCTGCCCTGCCAGCCTCGGTATCGTTCGATTTCACAGGCTTGGTCTCTCCGAACCCTTTATAAGAGAGGCGCGATGCGCTGATACCGTTCTTCACAAGAATATCGTAAACCGCCTTTGCCCTGTTTTCGGACAGTTTGAGGTTATCCGCTGGCGAGCCGACATTATCGGTATGGCCGTGGATGGCCACTTTCATCTTCGGATTCTTCTTCAGGTACTCCGCAAATTCGCCCAGCAGATTGATGGACTCTTTGTCGAGGTTGTAGCGGTCGGAACCGTAGTGGATATCGTGCAGTTTATATGCCTCGCCCACCTTCACCTGCTTCACTTCCACATCCACTTTCTTGATGTCGTTGAGGCTGCTATCGGCCGTGGAAAGGTAGCGTGATGTGAACGCGGAACCTTTCTTCTCCACGGTCATCACCAGGTCGTTGCTGAAATTCATCACCGCCACGTACTCGCCCGTCAGGGTGTCGACATCAACCTCATGCACCTCCTTGGTCTCCATGTTCTTGAATTTGATGGTGGCATCGGTGATGCGCTTGTTGTTCTCGTCCTTCAAATGGCCTTTCAGGAAGAGCACCTTCTCTGGCCGCGCCTCCCTGTAAAGCGGAAAGCTGAACATGTCCCAACCGCCCACGCCATCCTCGCGCTCGTTGCTGCTGATGAAAGCCGTCTTTCCGTCTACGGCCACAAAGAAGCCGACATCGGCACCTTCTGTATTGATGGGAAAGCCGATGTTCTGCGGTTTGGTCCAATGGCCGAGCGAATCGTGGCGGGTGTAGTAGATGTCGAAATCTCCGATGCCATTGTGGCCATCGGAACTGAAGTAGAGCGTGTGGCTGTCCTCGTGGATGAAGGGCGATTTCTCGTGGCCTTTGGTGTTGATGGTGGTGCCGAGATTCTTGGCAGGGCCCCACGTTCCGTCTTCCTGTAGTTCAGAAACGTAAAGGTCCATGTTGTCGATGCTACCGATGGAATCCTCGCGGATGGAAACGAAATAGAGCGTTTTACCATCGGGCGTTACAGCTGGCTGTCCTTCAAAGGAGTTCTTGCCGTTGATGTTCTCTCCCAAGTTGATCGGCTCGTCCCAACCGTGATAATGCCAGTCGGAATAGAAGATGTCGCAGTTCTTGTAGCCATCGGCATTGTCCTCGCAAATGGTGAGGAACATGCGCTTGTTGTCGATGGTGAGGGTGGCGCTGCCCACATTTTCGGTCACGTTGAAGGGTTTGGGCATGGGCGTCCCGTCATCGAACTCGCCATTCGGTAATCGCTTGCTGCGCATGAACTCTTCTATCTCGCGTGGCGTGAGGTCGTTCTTGCGCTTGACGAAATGCCTTCGGATGTACAGCGCCACTTCATTATCGGGCGAGATGATGCCGAGGTAATCGTTATCGCGCGAGGAAATGCCCTTGACCACCGTGGGATTGAACGGCACGGGGTGCGAATACAGCGAATCGTAATAGGCGCATTGCGGCACCCATTGCTCCGCTTGCAGATATTTCTCCTCATAGTCTTTGGGGTACCATTCGGGGTTGTCGAATTCCATCTCCAGAAACTTCTTGAAATTCTCCCCTGCCTCCTTGAACTTCTTGTTCTGCATCTCAATGAGGCCCATGTAGTAGTAGGGGTACATGTGGTAGGTGGGACAGAGGTCGGCCACCTCCTTCATGGGCTTGTAGCCGAAGCCGATGCCTTTGCTGAACGGGTCTTTCTCTGCCCTGCTCAGCTGGTCGTATGCCTTGGCGAAGATGGCCCCGAAATGCTCGGGTTCCTGCTCGATGATCTGGTTGTATAGCTCTCTGCGCACCGATGGTTTGCGTTCGTTCTGCGCTTCCTCCCAAAGTTTCTGAACCTTTTTATTGCCTGGCATGTCGCAGGCATCGGGGTTCTGCGCCTGGAGCGTGAACAGAGACAAGAGACACGGTATAAGGACGGAAATTCTTAGAACAGGCATCTTTCGCTTCAAAATTGGTATCTGATATCTATATTGACGGTTGGCAGAAGGGGGCAAGAAAGCGGGACGACCGCAAACCGCGAATCATTTACTGTTGACAGTAGACCATTATCTGTTTGCAGTAGGTCTTCTACTGTTGGCAGTAGACCTTCTACTGGTGACAGTCGGTCTTCTACTGTTTGCAGTAGGTCCTCTACTGCTGCCAGTGAGCCTTTTACTGTTTGCAGTAGATCTTCTACTGTTGGCAGTCGACCTTCCACTATCGATAGAAAACCATCTACTGTTGACAGTAGCTCATCTACTGTTGTCCGCAGATGGCTTCTTTTCTTCAATGACCGTTGACCGTTGACCATCGACTATTGACCTTTACTTTTTTGGTTTACCGAACAGTCCTTTCAGCGCATTCTCCGCCTCCTTCTTGGCGCGGTCCTCGGCCTCTTTCTTCAATCGCTCTGCCTCTGCACGGGCGCGCTCCTCTGCTTCGCGCTTGAGGCGGTCGGCCTCTTCCTTGGCTTTGCGCTCCAATTCCTCCTGCTGCTTTTTCAGTTCGTCCTGTGCCTGCTGCTTCAGGTCTTCCACCACATTGCCCGTACCGCCACCGCTGGTGCCTTTGAAGGCAGGCGTGATCTTCGGATCCTTGAAAGTTCCTTTTACGAGGATGTCCACATCGATGCTGTTGCCCGCGCTGAACTTGGCCCCGAGCGAATTGGCCTGCGCCACCAGTCCGTTGATGACCGCATTGGCCTGACTGCCGAGCGCGCTGGTTGGCACGCTGGTGCTGATGACGTAATCCATGGTCTCATCGAAACCGTGGCTGCCGAAGATGTTGGCCGAAACGGGTCCGATCTTCACATCGAAAGGCGAAACATTGACGCGGCCGTTCAGGAACTTGAAGCTAAGATTCACATCCTTCACTTCAGGATTTTTGAACGCGTTGATCTTTACCACCTGCGCGATCTTGTCCAGTGCTTCCGTTCCAGTGATCTTCAGGCTTGGCGACATCAGTCTTCCCCCGCCCGTAAGCGAATTGTAATCGACCTCGGTGCCGCTCTTCATCGCTCCCATCACGTTGAATTTCACAGATACCTTGCCCTCGGTATGTTCGGCAATGGGCGCCAACTTCTTCACCGTTCCAAAGGTGTTGTAAGCCTCTTTCAGCACCACGTTCTGCACGTCCAGATCGTAGTTGAGTTTTGGTTTCGCCTCGTTGCTGCTATCGTAATAGCCGCTCATGGCCACCGAGCCGCCAAGCGTGTTGAAGGTGAGTCCGCGCAGATCGGCCTTGCCGTGGCGAACCGTGATCTGCCCTTTGGTGTTGAGCAGGTTGATGTTGTCATACACCACTTTTTTGATGTCGGTATTGAGCGAAAGGTCGAGGTTCTTGGGAATGACGAACGGCTCGTTCGATGTCTCACCGCCCTGTGGCGTTCCTTCCGTTTCGGCAGGAGCCTCTTCCGAAGTGCTGAGCCCCGCCAACTCGTTGCCTTCAAGCAGCGTGCTGTTGAAGGTGAAATCGCCTTGCAGAACGCCATCGCTCATCACATAACCAAGGTAGTTGGTGATCTTTCCTTTCATCTTGAAATCGGACTTCCCTGCCTTGGCATCCAATGAGGCCAGCTCCAAGAATTTGGGCGCAAACTTGAACTGCGCGTACTTCACCTCTACGGGAACGGCCACCGAGGCGGTGCTATAAACGATGTCCATCAGAATGAACTCGCCCGTGGCATTGAACTTGTCGTAGCGGCCTTTGTCAAGGTCCGACTGTCTGCCTTTCATCTGCGCATCCGCGATGATGGTCCCCGAAAGTTTGTCGCCCTCCTCCATCGGAATGGCATCGGCCAAACTGGTCAGGTCGATCTTGCCTTTGAAGGAGGCATCGATGTTCGGATCCGAAACAGGGGTTTTCACCAGCGCCCTCACATCAAACGGATTCTCCGCCAATTGGAATTTGAACTGCTTGAGGTCGATGACCGTGAAATCGACATCGCCACCCGGATTCATCACATTCAGGTCGATGGCAATGTTGTCCACACTCTTCGGTAGATCGGGATATTTGAACTGCCCGTTGCCCACTTTCAGATTGGTGGTGAAACCGGGGATCGTGTTGTCGTTGTAAGTTCCCTTCACAATGCCGTTCAGTTCCAGCGAACCGCTGGCCTGCACATCGGCAAAATCTTTGGCGTAGATGGCCGGTACCAGCGACAGCACCTCTTTGAACTCCGTTTTGGCCGCAGCATAAGCAAGATCGAGATTGATGTCATTCTCGTTCGGCATGCTGATGGTTCCATCCCAAGAAAGATGCAGCCCGTTGATGCGGAATTCGTTGTTCTTCAGCGTGTAGCTGTTATTGGCGAGGTCGGCATCCACAGCCGCGTCCAAGGCCAGTTCCACTCCGTTCAGGTAGGAGATTCCGCCCATGGCGAGCTTGGTATTGTCCATCGTCACGTTGGTTTTCATGTTGGTCTGGTCGGCAGAGAAATCGCCACCGAGGGTCAGGTTCAGCGCATCCGTGCTAAAGGTCATTCCGCCTTGCTTATCGGTATACATCACCTCCAGCCCGCTTATCTTGAATTCCTTGAGCTTGACGCTGAAAGCACCCGAAGATGATTCGGTCGTTTCCGCCTCCGCAGCATCCTCACTTTCTGGAACGATGTCGTAGTTGGCTTTGCCGTTCTCGAGCACGATCACATTCGCCAAACCATCCGCCAACGTTATCTGGTTGACAACGGGCGAACCGTTGAAGGCACTCATCAGATCCACATCCAATGCCAATGTTTTCAGATATACGAGTGTGCGACCTTCAAAATCGCCCTTGCCTGTAACGGAAAGCTCTCCGATACCGACATACAGATCGGGAAAAGAGCGCAACAGAGAAATGTTGACATCACCGAAATCGATGGTGGCGTTGAGGTTGGCGTTCGCCTCCTCTTTCACCGCTTTGGTGATAGGTTCTTTCAATACAATTGGCACCACAATAATGGCCGCCACAAGAAGTACGAGTATGACTCCGAATGCGATAAGTAGTTTTTTCATGGTCTTTTGGTTGATGTTCCTGTAACAGTAACTATTGTTCTTGTTTGATGTCGAGACCTTCAAGATGTTTAGAACCTTGAACGTCTCATGTTATTATGGTTTTTCAGAGAATTCCTTTTGAAGGATCTCGATGAGCAATTTTTCCAGCATGGGCAGTTCATTCACCGTAGTATCGTAAACTGTTGTAAGAGCTATGGAGTGGTAGTCATGAAGAATGAAATTTCGAAAAGATTTGACCTTGTACCACGGGTATTCATATTTGGAAAGACGGTCAGAATCAACATGCGACAATGCCTCGGCTATGATCGTATATTGATAAAGACAAGCTGAATGCACAACCATATTTCTTTCAAACTCATCACGACCAATTCCTTCACAGAAGCCTGTGACCTTGCGAATAGCTTCAATGGCATGTCTGACCCTGTCTGCTTCGGTAACGCGTTTATCCCTCATAGATGATCTGAAGATCTTTGGCAATGTTCTTTTTGAATGCTTCTCTCAGAGCACCTGTCATGGCAAGGTCAACTTTTCTGTTCAGTTGATTTTGAAGCACATGCTGTATCTCTGCGAGATCGAACAGCGTGAATATCTGTTCTCTCGGCACCTCGATCAGAATGTCCACATCACTGCTCTCGTCCTGATCTCCTCGTGCAAAAGATCCGAACAACCAAGCCCGCTTCACGGCCTTCTGAGTGGCAAAATAGTCGTGTATCCGTTGACGCACCTCCGCAGGCGTAAGCGAGACAGAATAGCCGAAAACGGGTTCTTCAACCTTGTTTCCATCTTTACTATCCGAACCGTTGTCGCTCATTTTAGCTTGTCCTTTATAGAGAATTTAAAGGTACGTGAATCGATACATCTATATTGTTCTCAATCTAATTTCGTCCAAGCTTCACGGTCGAGTTGATCTTCGGAAGCCGCCACAATGGTAGCAACAGTACAATCGCCCGTAACGTTCACTACCGTTCGGCACATGTCCAAAATCCGATCCACGGGAAAGATGATGGCGATCCAAGCAGGATTCAACCCAACGCTTTCCAGCACAATGATCAACATGATCAACCCTGCACTTGGCACGGCAGCCGAACCGATGGAGGCAAGCGTTGCGGTGAGAACAATGGTCAATTGCTGTGTGAGGTCGAGATTCACCAAATGGAACTGCGCCAAGAACACCACAGCGATCGCTTGGTACATGCTGGTTCCATCCATATTCACCGTGGCACCGATAGGCAGTACGAAACTGGTCGTTTCCTCACTCACACCCAGATTGTCCTGTACGCATTCCATGGTCACAGGCAGCGTAGCCGCACTCGAACTCGTTGAGAACGCCAAGAACTGCGCAGGCGAAATGGCACGGAAGAATCGCTTGTAGTTCATCCCTTTCACCATCAGTTTGGCCAACATCGGATAGAAAATGAAGATCATAAACGCTAAACCCACAACCACCGTAAGGCTGTACCAACCCAAACCTTTGAAAATTTCTATCACGGCATTCGGGTCGTCTCCAGCCATTTTGGAAATGACACCCGCCAGCAGCGCAAACACGAAGAATGGCGCGGCCTGCATCACGATGTCCACCATTTTCAGGAAGACCTCATTCATGCCATCCACAAAGTTGATGACAGGTTGCGCTACATCGCGTGGAATGGATATGAGCGTAACTCCGAAGAAGATGGCGAAGAAGATGACCTGCAGCATCAATCCGTTGTTGTTCAGCGAAAGGAAAATGTTGCTCGGCACCATGTCTACTACAAACTGCAACGGGCCGTCATCCTTCGTTCTGTGTGCCGATTGCATCTTGGAAGCAAGGCTGGCATCTGGTTCTTCAGCCGACATCAAACCACGGACGGTTTCTACTCGCGCAGAATTCGTCTCATCGCACAGCAGACACTTCTGGTCTTTCACCTCCACTTGTTCCTGCTGCGCCCAAAGTTCGTAGCGGATGCGGTTGTCCGTCCGCTGTTCCTCATCCACCAATTTTCCTGGTGAGAACGAGTTGACCAACAGTAACCCGATGGAAACAGAAAAGACCGTGGTGAGCAGATAGAATAGCAGCGTCTTGGCGCCCATTCGCCCAAGCTTGGCCGTGTCGTGCAGGCCAGAGATTCCTTTGATGATGGAGAACAGCACCAACGGCACAGCGATCAGCTTCAGCAGGTTGATGAATATCTTCCCCCAAGGATCGATCCAATTGATGGTGAACTCACTCCAACCGAGTGCGCTGGAGACGAAAGCGAAGATCACACCGAGCACAAGGCCAATGATGATCTTCCAATGCAATGCGAGGTTTTTCATACGGTTGTGGTTGGCTTCGAAATTAAGGAACTGACATCCGAAAACCGACCTTTTCACCAAAGCGTTTCACTAACTTTATACACATGAAAATTACCGTGGACATTGACGACCAGCACTATGATGAATTCATGGAATTGCTGAAGACGCTTGATTATGCAAGAGCAAGTCAGGAGTATGAAATTCCGCAATGGCAGCAAGACATTGTAATGGAATGCGCTGCGAAGATCGATAGTGGCGAAATGGAATTGCATGATATAGATGATGTCATGAAGCGGGTTTTTGATGATAAATGAGGTTACGAATTACGAATACCGCAAGCGGTACGAATATGACGAATGCTTTCTCCCCTGCCATTGGTTTTCTTTTAAGCAGGTTCGCATATTCGCATTCAATTCGTAATTCGTAACGCAGATGTCAGCACTTCTGATAAAGAATATCAAGCAGCTTGTTCAGGTTCGGGAAGAAACCAGCGACCCCGTTCGTGGAAAGGAAATGGGGGAACTTCCAAGCATCGATAATGCTTGGGTGCTGATCAAGCACGGAATCATTGAAGATTACGGTTCGATGAATGATGGTAGGGGCTCGATGCATCAAGCCCAAACAGTGATCGATGCTTCTGGAAAACTGGTACTTCCCGCTTGGTGCGACAGTCACACGCATTTGGTTTTTGCGGATACGCGAGAAGAGGAATTCGTTGGTCGGATAAAAGGTTTGACGTATGAACAGATCGCAGCGGCTGGTGGTGGTATTCTGAATTCAGCTAAGAAACTGGCGAACACCTCATCAGACGAACTCATTCGTAGCGGTATGATGCGGTTGAACGAGATCATGCATCTCGGAACGGGCGCTGTGGAAATTAAAAGCGGTTACGGACTTTCCGTGGAAGGCGAGTTGAAAATGCTGCGCGTCATCAAGCATTTGAAGGAAAACCATCCGCTCACTATCAAAGCCACTTTCCTTGGGGCGCATGCCATTCCTGCCGAATACAAACAGAACCGTGAGGAATACATCCGACAGATCATTGAGGAAATGCTGCCCGTAATTGCCAAAGAAGGTTTGGCCGATTACATCGATGTGTTCTGCGAAACCAATTACTACACGCCTGAAGAGACTTCGCGCATTCTGGAAGCGGGCAAGAAACACGGACTGAAACCGAAGATCCATGTCAATCAGTTCACTTCCATTGGCGGTCTTCAGGTTGGAGTTGAGCACCAAGCCATTTCCGTGGATCACTTGGAAGTAATGACCGAACAGGACAAGAAGGACCTTGCCCTCAGTAATGTCATTCCAACAGTGCTTCCCTCCTGCTCGTTCTTTTTGGGAATTCCGTATGCACCAGCACGCGAACTGATCGAGGCCGATCTGCCGCTTTGCCTGGCTACTGATTACAACCCAGGCAGCACCCCGAGCGGAAACATTCCATTCGTGGTTTCATTGGCCTGTCTGCGGATGAAATTGCTGCCCGAAGAAGCCATCAATGCAGTGACCATGAATGGTGCCTTTGCCATGGAATTGCAGCACGAACTCGGCTCCATCACCAAAGGAAAAAAGGCCAACCTCATCATTACCAAACCCATCAATTCCATCAATAATATTCCCTACAGTTTTGGGAGTAATTTAGTGGAGACGGTTATCATTAATGGCTATGCTGTAGGGGCGTATGGCAATACGCCCGCATGACCAATCCGTATTATAAACTGGGCGTATTGCCATACGCCCCTACATTAAGAAAATGAAACAACTCATAGAATGCGTTCCGAACATCTCTGAAGGACGCGACAAAGCCAAGATAAATGCCATTGCCAGCGTGGTGGAAACCGTGGAAGGCGTCAAACTTCTGAATGTCGACCCTGGTGCGGCCACCAACCGAACGGTGATCACGTTTGTGGGCGAACCTGAACCTGTGATCGAAGCAGCCTTTCTGCTCATCAAGAAAGCGGCAGAGCTCATTGACATGAGCAAGCACACAGGCGAGCACCCGCGTTTTGGCGCTACAGATGTGTGTCCACTGATTCCAATTGCGAATATTGAGATGGACGAAGTGGCGAAATACGCCCATAAACTGGGTGCGCGTGTTGGAAAGGAATTGCTCATTTCAGGGTATTACTACGAGAACGCAGCCTCAGAACCGAAACGCAGAAACTTGGCTGCTTGTCGCGCTGGTGAGTACGAAGGGCTGATAAAGAAACTGGCCGACCCTGCGTGGAAACCCGACTTCGGACCAGATGAATACAACGACCGCGTGAAGTATTCGGGCGTTACCGCCATTTCCGCGCGTGATTTCCTTGTGGCTTACAATATCAATCTCAATACAACTTCCGTGCGCAGGGCCAATTCCATGGCATTCGACCTACGGGAAAATGGTCGTGTGCTGCGCGAGGGCGACCCGATCACGGGCGAAATCGTGCTGGACGAGAAAGGCGAACCGAAGCGCGAACCAGGTGCGCTGAAAGCCGTGAAAGGCATCGGTTGGTACATTGAGGAATACGGCATTGCGCAGGTTTCGCTCAACCTCACCAACATCAGCATCACTTCGATGCACGAGGCGTTTGACACCGCTTGCGAGAAGGCCAACGAGCGTGGCATCCGCGTAACGGGTTCGGAGTTGGTCGGGTTGGTGCCGCTGAAGGCTATGACCGCAGCAGGCAAGTATTTCCTGCGCAAGCAGCAGCGTTCGGTGGGTGTTTCGGAAAGTGAATTGGTGAAAATTGCGGTGAAGTCATTGGGATTGGATGACCTCGCTCCTTTCGACCCGAAAGAGCGCATTATTGAATACAAGATGCGGCAGGAAGACACCAGCAAGAAATTGGTAGACATGAGCCTGACTGCGTTTGCGGATGAGACCGCGAGCGAAAGTCCTGCGCCCGGTGGCGGTTCCATTTCGGCTTATGTGGGTGCGTTGGGTGCTTCGCTGGCCACGATGGTTGCCAACCTCAGCAGCCACAAACGCGGTTGGGACGACCGTTGGGAGGAGTTTTCCGTGTGGGCCGAAAAAGGTCAGTCCATCAAAGACGAGCTGTTGCACTTGGTGGATGAGGACACGGCTTCGTTCAACGCCATTATGGCGGCTTTCGGGCTACCGAAAGGAACCGATGCCGAGAAGATTGCGCGTTCGGAGGCCATTCAGACGGCCACCAAATATGCCATTCAAGTGCCTTTCCGTGTGATGGAGGTTTCGCACAGTTCGTTCGGGTTGATCAAGGCCATGGCCGAAACGGGCAACCCGAACTCCGTGACCGATGCAGGTGTTGGTGCGCTCTGCGCTCGAACTGCCGTGATGGGCGCGCACCTCAATGTGAAGATCAATGCCGCTGGCCTCAAAGACAAGGAATTTGTGACCGACATTCTTGCACGCGCCAAACGCCATGAAGACGAGGCGATTGAAATGGAGCAGGAAATCTTGAAGATTGTGGAGGGGAAAATCAAATTGCCCACGGTTTAAACCGTGGGCAATAGAATCGTAGGCAATGAAATCGATGGATATTCAATGACCGATAGCCCACGAATTAATTCGTGGGCTATGAGAATGCCCCAGAGACACCAACCATTTCAATGGTTTTTCTAAATTCAGCGTATGCATTCGTACAATCAAATATGGATACATGCCATTTGGGCAACCAAAGACCGCCAACCGTTCGTTACGTCCAGAATAGAAAAGGCCGTTTTTAATTTCATGCGCAAACAGTTCGAGGAATCAGGGTGCCCTGTTCGCATCATAAACGGCATGCCAGACCATGTTCATTGTCTGTTTCTGCTGAACCCGAAAAAATCGGTTGCAGAGGTCATCAAGCAGATTAAAGGCAGTACATCGCATTTCATCAATCAGAGTAATTTTATTGAAGAGCGGTTTTCGTGGCAAACCGGATATGCGTGTTTTTCGGTGAGCGAATCGGTTGTTGATAAGACGTTCAGATACATTCGAAACCAAAAGCAGCATCACGCCAAAAAGACATTCCAAGAGGAATACAATGCGTTTTTAGATCTGTATGGTCTGAACAAAAATGGTTGAAACCCGCCAGCCCACGATATTAATCGTGGGCAATAACGACCGAACCCCAATTCCATGACATGAATTGAAGGTTGAAACCATTTCCGTGAACGATGCCCACCCATAGCCCACGGTTTAAACCGTGGGCTATGCGGATGCGCCCGAAAACGAACCATTTCAATGGTTTGTCGGTATCTTACCCGCGCCAAACGCCACGAAGACGAGGCCATTGAAATGGAGCAGGAGATTTTGACAATCGTGGCGGGGAAGATTTAACCAACGAATATTCAATTGCATTCAAACACAGCAATTCTATATGAGTAGTACCAGTAATAAATTCGAGTTGTGCGATTCCACTTCAATTGGAAAAGCCATGTCCATTATTGCGGAACTCCATTCGAATAATCAATCCGATAAACGCTATTACAAATCTCTCCAATCCCTTAATTGCACGATTGAAGATTTGCAGAGAAGTTTTTACTTCCTCTTCGACTGTATCAACTTTTGTACGAAGGAAACCAAGATTCATAATAATCTCGAGTATCAACAATCGTTGGAAGTGCTTCAGAGCATTATGATGCTAACATACTTGGGCGTGGAACCCGATGACATTCCGTTTGAATTAAGGGGAAATCTTGCTTTTGGAAAGCATTTCGAATTAGACAAAAACCTTGATGAACGGGAGTTATCTTACCTTGAACTAATTACTTGGCGGAAAAAGGAACACTGGTCATATTATGCAATCGCCTATGGATTAGAATCGAAATTGGGACAGTATTGCGCAAAGAAGGCTTCTGAATAAAAACTGAGAAATGACCTCCAACCACATCAACTACATCGAACTCTACGCCAAGGATCCGGAAGCGGTAAAGGCGTTCAGATGCGCGTCATGCTGAACTCGTTTCAGCATCTACAGAAAATCAGATCAGACCCTGAAACAAGTTCAGGGTGACGGGCTTGGCGGGCGTATCGCTGAACATCGATCACTCCAACCTCTCAATGGCCCACCCGGTGCCATCGGCCACCAGCCAGGTCTTGAATTTGAGTTTGGTGTTCTTGTTCAGGTCGCTCACAATGCGGGCGGGGCCGTTGGCCTTCCCTTTCCAATTCCATTCGTTGCGGTGCACAAAGTAGAGTTCGCCTACTTCCAGGCGCTTCAACTCGTTGCGTACCCAATGGCCGCGCTTCGATTCGAGCAGGCCGCCCTTGGCGTCCAATGCTTCCCTATCCATTTTACCCGAATGCTTTACAACAGGTGGCGGTAATCGTTTTACTGGTCTTCCCATGACGAAGGTGTTTTTTGAAACCTTATCAAAGGTAAGAATTCCCTTCTTCAATACGCATGCCTCGTTATCCGTACAATTGGTAGAGTTAGCAGTTCATTTAGAAGAGTCAGTTGAACACCTATGGAAGTTAAAAGCATACTTTATAGAGTTAGCAGCACATTACATAGAGTTAGCAATTCATTCCGTAGAGTTTTCAGTTCAATTAGGAGAGTTAGCTGAACGTATAAGTACTTTATCCATACGTTACCATACGTTAACAGCACGTTTTGGACCGTCTAAATGCTCAGCTAAGCAGAAGAATTTAACGGCTATAGGTGTGAAGCAGACAAAGAAACCCCATAACCTTTCCGTTAAACGGTTTTTCTTTCTTTACTGACCAATTATGGATCTATGACCTCCAACCACATCAACTACATCGAACTCTACGCCAAGGATCTGGAAGCGGTAAAGGCGTTCTACTCCACGTGCTTCGGGTGGAAGTTCACCGATTATGGCCCTGATTATGTAGCATTTTCCAACAGTGGTCTGGAAGGTGGTTTTGAGAAAACGGACAAACCCATTGTAAACGGTGCGCTGGTGGTGCTCTACCATGAGAATTTGGAGTACATCAAAGACACCATCCTACAAGCTGGCGGTACCATCATTCAGGATATTTATTCCTTCCCAGGTGGCAAACGGTTCCACTTCGCAGACCCTGCTGGCAATGAGTTGGCCGTTTGGTCGGATAAATAACTTACCGTTAGCTTTGGTTCTTCCTCTAACAGAAAATCATGCGAATGAACATCCGTCTTGCCCTCCTGCTGTCCGCCATTGTATATGTTTCGGGCTGCAAGAAGAACACCGAAACCCCGCCCGATTCGAAACTGCTTCATGCCATGCGGGGCGAAAACCCTGGCATCTATGATGTCAACGACCGATACGTCATCCTCCGTGGTGCGAATTACAATGCCTTGGGCGATTACTGGCAAGGAGACCCGAATGTCCCGCCCACCAAAGCCTACGACCCGCAGGATCTCGCCATCATGGCGCAATATGGCCTCAATTGCATCCGACTGTTGTTCAGTTGGAGTGCTGTGGAACCCGATCGGGGAGAATACGACCAAGCCTACATACAGCAGCTACAGCAGGTGATCCAGGAGGCCGCCAAGTACGACATCTACGTCATCCTCGACATGCATCAGGACGCATGGGGAAAGTACATTGCAACTCCACCTGACTCTGTATGTGAATACCCGAACAAGGGTTGGGACGGAGCCCCTGAGTGGGCCACGATAACAGACGGACAATCGACCTGTACTGTGGACGGTACGCGGGAGAACTCACCTGCCGTCATCCATGCGTTTCAGAACTTTTGGGACAATACCGATGGCATTGCCGATGCCTGCATTGCCAGTTGGCAGCAGGTGATCCAGGCCACGGCACAGTACGAGAATGTGGTCGGTTATGACCTGATAAACGAACCGAGCCTCGGCTACAAGGAACCCGTTGAGAATGAACGGACAAAATTCACCGATTACTATTTGCAGCTCATTTCTGCCATACGTCAGGCAGAAGGTTCAGGAGATCAGCATATCATTTTTGTCGAGAATGGAATCATGTTTCAGGGTCAACCGACACTATTCGCCATTCCGGAACCGTCATTGATAACCGAAGCCAATCTGGTATTGGCTCCGCATCATTACTTCGAGTCGTTCGGCTCCTTCTCCGAGACAATTGAACAGGGTTATGAGCTCATAAACACTATTGTGGGAAATTTTGAAGCTTTGGCATTTATTGGCGAATGGGGCTACTTCGGTGACCCGAACGCAGACATCAGCAAGGTGAAGCGGTTCGCGGCCATCGAAGATGAATACTTCGGCTCTTCCACATGGTGGCAATGGTCGCAATCGGTCGGTGACCCGCATAGTTTGGAATGGGGTGGAACTGCCGGTCCCGGACCGGGAATGATGCTGATCGAGCTGGATGGCTCCGCCAACTTTACAGGAACGGTGAACGAACTGTACCTGCATGTGCTGGGAAGAACACGGCCCAATGCCATTCACGGCATTCCAACATCGCTTGTCTGCAACCCCGATGATGGCACCATGACACTGGAAGCAGAGGCCACCACCACTGGAACCACCGAAGTGTGGATCCCGAACCGGTTCGGCACTCCGACCATTTCAGGACAAAATGCCGAACTGAAGGAACTGGAAACCGTAACAGGAGGTTATTTGGCGCAGGTGGAAGTATCGGGCGAATACGTGATCAACGTTTCTTTTTAGTGTAGTAATTGATCAACTTTATGACCTCCACCCACATCGAACTCTACGAAAAGAACTTGGAGGAGATAAAAATCTTCTGATCTACTTGCTTCGGATGTCAATTCACCGAATATGGCAAATAGTTCCATTTTGCAGACCCTACTGGAAACGAATTGGTTGTTTGGTTGGAGAAATGACCTTGAAGCTATTGAATCAACAAACTATTCAGGAAAAGACCGTTGCATATCAATAGTCCAATAGACCTTTCACCTGCTTCGCGAAACGGTCTTTCGGCAGAAACTGCCATTCCAATTTGCTGGCAAAGGGCACAGGCGTATCCAAACTTGCCGAACGGATAACAGGCGCATCCAAAAACTCGAATGCGTTCTCGGTAATGAATGCGGAAAGCTCGGAGGCAAAACCACCGATCAGCGTGTCTTCATGCAGGATGATGACGCGTCCCGTCTTCTTTGCGGTTGCCAGCACAGCTTCCTTATCGAACGGCAGCAAGGTGCGCAGATCGAGCAGATCGGCAGAAACATCCGTGTTGGCATCGAGGAATTCCATGGCCCAATGCACGCCAATTCCGTAGGTGATGATGGAAACATCCGAACCTTGGCGCACCAGCTTGGCCTTGCCGATCTCTACATTATAATACCCTTCAGGAACTTCCTCCTTGATGCTTCTATAAAGCGCTTTCTGTTCGAAGAAGATCACAGGGTTCGGGTCTTCGAAGGAAGAGATGAGCAATCCTTTGGCATCGGACGGAAACGCAGGATAGACCACTTTCAGTCCTGGTGTGTGTGTGAACCATGCCTCGTTGCTCTGCGAATGGAACGGCCCCGCTCCTACTCCTGCACCTGTTGGCATGCGTACCACCACGTCTGCGTTCTGTCCCCAGCGGTAATGCGATTTGGCCAAGTTGTTCACGATCTGATTGAAACCGCAGGTCACAAAATCTGCGAACTGCATCTCCACCATCGCCTTCTTGCCAGAGATGGAAAGGCCGAGCCCCGTTCCGATAATGGCCGATTCGCACAGCGGTGTGTTGCGAACGCGCTCCTTCCCAAAAGCATCCACAAAACCTTCGGTGATCTTGAAAACGCCACCATACTCGGCAATGTCCTGTCCCATCAATATCAGCTCTGGGAATTGCCTCATCGCCTCGCGCATGCCATCCGAAATGGCATCGATCAATCGCATTTCGGTTTTAGCACCATTCGGATCGGCAGGTTGATGAACATGTGTCGCATAAATATCACTCAGTTCCTTTTCAGGCGATGATTCGATCTCACCCTCCGCAAAGGCTTTCTCCAAACCTTCGGTGATCTCTGCTTTGATCTCTTCGCGCAGCCGATTGTCAATCTCTTCCGTCAGAATTCCTTCTGCTTTCAGAAATGCCTCAAAGTTGTTCACGGGATCCTTATTGGCCCATTCCTCCATCAGTTCGTTCGGCACATACTTGGTTCCTGAGGCTTCCTCATGTCCGCGCATACGGAATGTGAGACATTCCAAGATCACAGGCTTGGAATCCTGCTGCATCTTCTGTTTGATATGCGATACCGCAGAATAAACTTCCAAAATATTGTTGCCATCCACCTGCACGCCTTCGATGCCGTAACCGATGGCCTTGTCAATGAACTGCTTGCAACGGAACTGCTCATTGCTTGGCGTGCTCAGTCCGTAACCGTTGTTCTCGATAATAAAGATGACAGGAAGGTCCCACACGGCTGCCACGTTGATGCTCTCGTGGAAATCGCCTTCGCTGGCACCGCCATCGCCTGAAAACACAGCGGTTACCTTCTTGGTGGCATCCAGTTTCTGCGCCAGCGCAATGCCATCGGCAATGCCCATCTGCGGCCCCAAGTGCGAGATCATCCCAACGATATGATGCTCCTTCGTTCCGAAGTGGAAACTGCGCTCCCGCCCTTTGCTGAAACCGCTTTCTTTTCCTTGAAACTGCGCAAAGAGCCTATTTAAGGGAAGTTTGCGCGAAGTGAAAACGCCCAAATTGCGATGCATGGGCAGAACGAACTCATCCTCCGCCAAAGCCGCAGCCACACCCACCGAAATGGCTTCCTGACCGATTCCTGAAAACCACTTGCTGATCCTTCCTTGACGCAGAAGCACCAGCATCTTCTCCTCTATCAATCGTGGTTTCAGCAGCTGATGATAGAGTTCCAGCAGTTGCTCGTCTGAAAGATCTTCCCTTTTGAATTTCATGGCGTTGAGAATGCGCCCAAAGGTAGGAAAAGGCCAATCCGATGTTTTCAACCAAGTAACGCTCCGATGGTCATTTCTCAGAAAGGCACTTCGTGGTTTTTGGAACAATGACCATCGATTATTTCACAGAGATGTTTGACCTAAGTGAAAAACCGTTGCTCTTCAATACACGACCGATCGCGGGCAATCATCAATTCGTAGCTGTATCTTTTGGTCATCAGCATTCATTCCCAACTATGCTGATCCGCTAATAGGCACAGAGACACAGAAATAGTTGCATTTTCTCTGTGAAAACCTCTGTGCCTGCTGTGCCTCTGTGGCTAAAAGCATGTTTTTCATAAGGTAGTGTACACAAGCAGACCGACATATTCCCAATTGACCATCTCTGTGCATCTCCATTGCTCATTTGCTCTCTGTGAAACAGCTTTTCAAAATCCTGTGCAACGATCCGTTTTCTAAATTTGGCCGAAATCAAACCTTCTTCCATGCGCAAACTGCTTCTTCCTCTTTTGATCATTCCCGTTCTCTTTGGCTGTAAGAGCGACCCATGTAAAGATGTATCGTGCCAGAACGGAGGCATCTGCTTTGAAGGAAAATGCGTGTGCCCAAATGAATATGAAGGCGTGAACTGTGAAACAAGAAAAATGGCCGACTTCACAGGAAGCTATTCCGCAACTGAAACCTGCAATCTGGGAAATTTCACCTATAGCATAGAAATATCTTCAGATTCTACCAACGAGCAGGGAATCATCATCTCCAACCTTGCCGACCTTGGACAATCGGTGAATGCCGTGGTAACGGGAACCACGTTTGACATTGCTGCGCAAGTTGTTGATAATGACACCATTTCGGGCTCGGGAGAACTGATGGAGGACATCCTGAACATCAGTTACGAACTGGTACCCGATTCTGGACAGACGCTCACATGTACCGTGGAATGCGTTATTCAAGAGTAGGTGGTTGACCATCCGCAAGATCATTCGGAAGCGTGATCGTTCGGACATCATTGAAACGCTTCCCGTATGGCATATACGAGAGACCGTTACCTGAGAGACACCTGTAGTTGCCTCCTTTCTCCATATCTCCCATGATGCGGCCTCACGCAACGGCCAAAAACTCCAGTTTGGGCAGGGTGCAAGCCCTCGCAATAGTAGAAAACTACAGTTTGGGTGGGGTGCAAGCCCCCGCAATGGCCAAAAACTGCAGTTTGGGTAGGGTGCGAGCCCCCGCAATGGTGAAAAACTGCAGTTCGGGTGAGGTGCGAGCCCTCGCAATGGCCAAAACCTACAGTTTGGGTAGGGTGCGAAACCTCGCAATGGCCAACATGTGATCATATTGTGGGTTATTGACAATCCCTTTTTCAAAAACTGTCAATGTGACCAAATGGTTAAGCGCAGGATTTGATACATTTGCCTTCATTCAATCAAAAAACTAAAAACATGAAAACAAGATTATTTCAAATTTTGGGTGTAGCTGCAATTGCTTCACTTGGGCTGGCTTCTTGCGAAGTTGACAACTGTAAAGATGTTACCTGCGACAATGGTGGAACATGCGTTGATGGAACATGCGTTTGCGAAGCCGGATACGAAGGAACAAGCTGCGACACGGAAGAAAGAGCAAAATTCCTTGCCAGTTATAGTGTTTCTGAATCTTGTACTTCAGGAAACTACACTTACTCAGTAACTGTTACGACTTCTTCTACAGACGTAACCAAGATCATTATTGGCAACTTCGGTGATTACGGTGTTGATGTTGTTGCTACAGTAAGTGGAAGCAGCCTTACTATTGCGAACCAAACTGTTGGTGGCGGTACTTTCAGCGGTTCTGGTCAATTGTCTGGAAACATTTTGACTGTAACTTACACAGTAACAGCTGGAACAGATACTGATAGCTGTACAATGACCTGCACCAAGCAGTAATTGACGGTTTCGTTAAAATTCAAAGGGCATCCGAATCGGATGCCCTTTTTTTGTTTCAACTCTTTGGGATCCACACCCAATATTGGTGGACAACCGTCAATAGATAGGTAACCTTCTGAGCGTATTAACCAAACAAATCAGGCCTTCAAGAAGGTCTGAGTCCTATTCCCTCAAAGGGAGAGTTTTTCCCGCTAAATCTTGAGCAAAAAAAAGGAGGCCATGGCCTCCTTTCAATCTTGAGAACTGCTATCTCAGTTAGCTCCTTTCTTTTTCTTGCTGATGATGCTTTCTCCGCTTGTCTTTTCTTCTTCAGCTTTCGATTTCTTCGACTCAATGATATTGGTCTTAGATGCATCGTCTGCTGATTGCTTCTTACCCTGAATGATGTTCTCAGGTTCTTTCTTCTCCACTACCTCTTCCACTTCTTCGGTTGCATCGGTTACAGCTTCTTCAGCCTCATGAGCAGCAGCCTTCGCCTCAGCTTCAGCAGCGGCAGCGGCAGCATCGATCTTCGCTTGCTCGGCAGCTTTAATAGAATCCAATTTAGCTTGCTCCATGGCAGCTTTTTCTTCAGCGCTCGGGCCACCTCCGCAGGAAGCCAGCGCGATCATTCCTCCTACAAGAGAAAACAATAGTACTTTTTTCATAGTTGATCTTTGTTTTGGGTTATCGTTGGGCGCAAAGTTAATGTTTCCCATAAAGCCTTTCAACTCGTTATATTTGGCTATTCGATTTTTAATGAACATGAAACGACTTTTCCTCATTCTGCCACTACTTGTGCTTGTCATTTGGTCTTCATCTTGCAACCAGCACCATGGTTGTACGGAACCGACCGCGGACAATTACGATCCTGAAGCGAAGAATGACGATGGAACGTGTATTCCTGCAAGGGATAAGATGATAGGCAACTACACGTACACCCGTTTCTGGGTTGAGCCTGTGACCGAGGCCGAAGGTATGGACATGGGAAGTTTTCAGGTATCGGAGGCCAATACGGCCGACAATGCCTTCAACATGTTTCTGAACGGCAATGAGATCATTCAGGGTGCAGTATCCGCCAATAACATTGCCATCGAGAACTTCACAAAGGAAGGTACCTGGTTCGGCATCAATTATCCGCAACCCTTTACCGGTTCGGGCCAATGGTTGGTTTCCGATTCTGTCGATTTCACGTTCAGCCTCACCACCATGCTACCGGTTGACATTACAACTGGAACTCCGCCACAACTGATCAAAGAGCCGCTTACCTACCATTACTATTGCACCAAGGTCGATTAAGGTGTAACCATGTAACGCTTACCTCGTATGCTGCCCAAAACCTGACCAACTTTGGGCTTTCGCTTTCCCTACATCTGCATCGGCATATTCATGCTATTTGCGGCCTCTGGCTGTAAGAAGAACGCTGGCTGTACCCAGTTCGGTTCGGAGAATTACAACCCAGATGCGGTATTTGATGATGGTTCATGTATTTTGGAACGGGACAAGTTTCTGGGAACTTTTCATGTTTCATCCGATTGCCAGAATGATTATTCGTGCGTCATATCCGAAGGCCCAGGCGATTTTAAGGTAGTGTTCCTTGGCCTGGCCGATACGTTGGGCGAAGTGGATGCGAAGGTGTACGGACAGAACATCACCATAGAACAACAAGTGGTGAACTCACACGTTACGATAGAAGGCGCGGGAGTTTATGTTGCGGACAATGGCATTTCGCTTTCATATCGGATGCGCTACAATTCGGGCGGAACCGAGACCATCTACGATTGTCTTGAATCGATGACGAAACAATAAACTCAAAACGGGCAACTTTTGTTAAAGTTAAATTCACATTCTTTACCTTCACCGATTAAATCTGCACCGACCAAGCAGCATTAGACATGAGAAAAAACCTCTACATACTCTACGTTCTTATCGCTACCGTGGCGGTTTCTATCGGTTGCCAAAAACCGCGCGGTTGTACCGACCCCTACTCTGACAATTACGACCCTGAGGCCAAGCAGGATGACGACACCTGCATTCCGACCCGAGACAAATTCCTTGGTCAGTATTTGGCAAATGGAACCATCGAGATCGGACAAGACACATTGGTGCCTTACGAGCAGATAGGAATAAATATTGAGGATTCTACAGCCATTGGAAATACAGGTTTGATCATCGGAGTAAGCGACTTTGACCAACCATTGTACGCTTTGAGAGGTACAGTAAACAGCACTTACAAATTCTCGGTGGACAGACAAACGATCGGAAACTACACCTTTTATGGCGATGGCGAGGTCAATGGTCGCGTATTGGAAATGCATTACACGCGTTTGGAGCTGATAACCTTGCCTGATGCGACCACTTACAACGATAGCATCCGCCTGAATCTCTATGCGATAAAAGAGCCGGAATAACCAGAACGATGAGAATGAAAACTTGGAATCATATCAAACTCATAAGTGTACCACTGTTGCTGGTAGCTGTTCTTGGTGCTTCATCCTTTCTTTCGGGATGTAAGGAAGAAGTAGGTTGTACCAACAGACGGTCTGACAACTACAATCCAGACGCTGTGCGCGATGACGGTTCATGCATCAATGCACGTGATAAGTTTCTGGGAGTTTACAATCTGTTGCACATCTGTTGGCCAGATACCTTGCTCCCAACTCCACGCTATATGACCATTGCCGAGGACAATCTGAGAACCGATGAGAAGGACGACATCAAAATGCTGAATTTCAGCGATGATAGCATTACGGTCCGTGCGCTGGTTGACAGACATTCACTGACTATTCCCACGCAAAACTTAAGTGTAAGAGGCGTTCCTATGACCTTTAAAGGGGAAGGACATATTGATGATGATGGTTACTTGACCATCCTCTACTCTACCTGGTTGATGAACGGTCAGCCTGTGAAAGAGGATTGCGTGATCTTTGCGCAACGCTACGACAACTGATTCATTTCCGAATTCTGCAATAAGGTATGAACCGATCGTTCTGGAAAAGATTCATCGGCTCGCTTCTCATTGCATTCCTTACGCTTTCGCTGTCGCGATTCCTGTTTTACATCAACCTTACAAACTATTTCAGGGGTTCGGTTTCAGACATTCTGAGTGCATTCGGCTACGGACTGCGTTTTGACGCAGTAACGATCGCCTACCTGCTCGGCCCGTTCTTCCTTGTACTTCCCTTTTTGCGGGGAGGAGTTTTCGAACGGATAACCATCTGGTTCTACCTCGGCATGCTTGGTGCCATGAACCTTCTGAACTGCATTGATGCCGAGTTCTTCAAATTCACGGCACGCAGATCCACCGATGACCTGTTCGAGTTTGCGTTCATCAGCGATGACCTATTCAACATCGGGCCCAATCTGCTTACGCATTTCTGGTATCTGCTGGTGGTATTCGCGCTCATCATGTTGCTGGCGCTTTGGTTAACGATGCGACTTTTCCGAAGTACGGTTCCTGAAAACCCGACTTGGAAGAATGCGCTCCTTCTCCTTCCCATCGGTCTGCTGTTGGTACTTGGTGCGCGCGGTGGCATGCAGCGCATTCCGTTGACGATCGTGGATGCTTCCAAAACTCAATCACCTGAACTCAATCCAGTAGTTCTAAGCACACCTTTCACCATCCTCAAAACAATCGGCAAACCTGAACTGAAACGTTTTGAGTTTCCAGCGGCCGAGATCGTCCCATTGAGTCCGATCATTAAACCCGACAGCACAGCATTTGCAGGACGGTCGAAAGGAAAGAACGTGGTCATCATTATCGTTGAGAGTCTTTCCACCGAATACATCAAAGCGCTGAACGGTCTGGAGGTTGGTTACACTCCGTTTGTGGATTCATTGTGCAACGTGGCCATGGTCTTCGATCATGCCTACGCCAATGGTCATCGTTCCATTGAGGGAATTCCGGCCGTGGTGGCATCCATTCCAACCTTAATGTACGAGCCGTTCACTACTTCACGCTACGCGGGAGACAGGATCAACAGCCTCGCCAATCTGCTGAAGCCGCTTGGTTACGAAACGGTGTTCATGCACGGAGGAAACAAGAATTCCATGAACTTCGAATCGTTTGCAGGGCAGGCGGGCTATGATTCCTTCTACGACCGTGACCATTATCCTTTCCCAGATGAGCATTACGATGGTTTTTGGGGAATTTCCGACCACTACTTCCTGAACAACTGCGTGGATAAACTGAGCGAATACCAGAAGCCGTTCTTCGCCTCCATTTTCACGCTTTCGAGCCACCATCCGTATGCGTTGCCTGACGGATACCGCAACCGATTTCCGAAAGGAACACTGCCTATACACGAAAGCCTTGGCTACGCGGATGAGTCGCTGCGCCAGTTCTTCGAGAAAGCATCCAAAACCGATTGGTTCAGCAACACGCTATTCGTGATCACGGCCGATCACACCTCGCTTTCTGAGCACGAGCAGTATCAAACGAAGCTGGGTTCGCTGCGCATTCCGATCATCTTCTACCAACCCAGCGATAGCACCTTCAGCGGTCGGTTCCATCAGGTGGTACAGCAGGCGGATATCATGCCCACAGTTCTGCGCATGCTCGGCTATGAGAAACCCTTCTTCGCCTTCGGCACCGATGCCTTCGACCCGAATGCGGACCGCGTGGCCATTGCTTTCAAACACGATCAGTATCAGGTTTTGAGAAACGGCCAGCTACTTTGCTTCGATGGCGAAAACCCCACTTTCGTGTATGATATTCAGTCAGACCCTTTACTGAAACAGAATCTTCTTGATGATCCGAATGTGCCGATCGCGGAAAATGAGGCATATTTGAAGGCGTATCTGATGAACTATTCAACCGCGTTGAATGACAATCGAATGACAATCGAATGACCTTCGATTCTTGGAACGCCAATCACCCATGAAACACAAGATCCGCATCATTGTCAACCCCGTTTCCGGTAGTGGAAGACGGAAAAAGATGCTGAAGGCGATCGAGACCGAACTTGACAGCAACAAGTTCGATTTCGAGGTGGTGCGCACCGAATACCACCGGCATGCCATTGAACTGACGCAGGAAGGCATCGATTCGGGTTGCGAGGCGGTGATCATTGCCGGGGGCGATGGCTCCATCAATCAGGTTGGGCAGACCTTGGCAGGCACCGATGTGGCGTTGGGAATCCTCCCTGCCGGATCGGGAAACGGACTTGCGCGTTCGTTGGGAATTCCCATGAACCCGAAGAAGGCCGTGCAGAACCTGAACAACTTCCATTTCAGAACCATCGACACCGGACTTGCCAACGGCAAAGCCTTTATGAACATGGCCGGGGTCGGATTCGATTCGGCTGTTTGCGATGCATTCCATCAGCAGAAAACCCGTGGACTGTTCAAGTATTTCGTTCTGGGTGTAAACCTGATCTGGAACTATAAATTGCAGACGTATAAGGTGACTGCCGATGGCCGTGAGTTTGAACGGAAAGCTTGGCAGATCGACCTTGCCAACTCATCGCAATACGGAAATGATGCCTTAGTGGCCCCGAAAGCGTTGGTAGATGATGGCATGCTGGATGCCGTGGTGCTGAACCCGATGCCGATCCCTCAGATGTTCATCAATTTCTACCGCCTGTTCCAAGGAACGCTGCATCAGAGCAAATACATCAAGACCTTCAAGTTCAAGAAGATGACCATCACACAGGAACGACCCGATGTGTCACATCTGGATGGCGACCCCTTTGACCTTGGAAAGGTGGTGGAGATCGAGATCAATCCGGCATCTTTGAAAGTAATTGTACCGAATGGGAAAGAATAAACCGCAATCTGGCAAAGGGCTGGAAAGCCTTGGAGCGCTCTTCAATATCGACCCGAACTCAGTTTCTAACGAGCCGCTGGAGTTGGAGGAGAACGATGCCGAACAGATCGAACCGTCCAAAATAGACCTGCGGGTCACTTTGGATAAGAAAGGCCGCAACGGAAAAGCCGTGACGCTGATCACAGGTTTCGGTGACCTGCACGAAGATGACCTGAAAGACCTCGCCAAAACCCTGAAGACCAAGTGCGGTGTGGGCGGTTCCTCCAAAGATGGCGAGATCGTGATACAGGGCGACCACGTGCAGAAGGTGATGAACCTGCTGAAGGACGAAGGTTTCAAGGTGAAACGAAGCGGTGGCTAAGTGCGCTATTTCCTCAAACTGGCATACAACGGAACCGGATTCAACGGTTGGCAGATGCAGGACAACGCGCCCAGCATCCAGCAGGAGCTGACCGAAAAATTAAGCACCATTCTTCAGGAGGATATTTCCATTACCGGATGCGGGAGGACCGACACGGGCGTGCATGCCCGCGAGTTCTACGCGCACTTCGATGTGGAGGAAAAGATTGCCATGGATGCATCACTGCTCATCCATAAACTGAACACGCTTCTGCCTTGGAACATCGCCATTTACGAACTGCTTGAGGCGAAAGATGACGCCCACGCGCGGTTCGATGCCATCAAGCGCAGCTACGAATACATCATCAGCCAGCAGAAAGATCCTTTCAGGCCGGACCAGACCTACAAGTTCAATATCCCGCTGAATGTGGACCTGATGAACAAGGCTTGCGCAATGCTGTTAGGGGAACATGACTTCGGTTGCTTCTGCAAATCGCACGGCAATAACAAGACGAACCTCTGCCACGTGTACCATGCCGAATGGGTTGAAATGAACGGACTTACCACTTTCCACATCACCGCCAACCGCTTTTTACGGAACATGGTACGCGCCATTGTCGGCACCATGCTCGACATCGGTCAGGAACGCACCTCGCTGGAAGAGTTCCAGGCCATTCTCGCCTCTGGCGACCGCACGCAGGCCGGACGGTCGGTTCCGGCACACGGGCTATATTTGACGAAGGTTGAATATCCACCGAACATATTTTCCCGATAGACCGTGAGCGAAGTAACCGGAAAAGCCTTTGACCTCGACATTCTTGGTCGCGTACTCAAGTACGTGCGCCCGTACAGGTCGCGGTTCGTATTCACGTTCTTTCTTACCGTGGTCATAGCAGCCGTTTCTCCGCTGCGGCCCATGCTCATCCAATACACCTTCGACCATTACATCGTAAAACCCGATGCAGAAGGGCTGTTGCGGATGACGCTCATCACCATCGGAGTATTGGTGCTCGAAGGCGTGCTCTACTACTTCTACACCTACTCTGCCAACTGGCTGGGACAAACGGTGATCAAAGACCTGCGGATGGAGATCTACCGCCACATCAACAGCCTCAAGCTCCGCTTCTTCGATAAGACCGCCATCGGAACGCTGGTAACCCGCGTGGTATCGGACATCGAGACCATTGCCGACATCTTCTCGAACGGAATTCTCGTCATCTTCGGAGATATTCTCAAGCTCATCACCGTCATTGCGGTCATGTTCTGGTTCGATTGGCAATTGGCGCTCATTTCGCTCTCCACCATTCCGCTGTTGCTGGTGGCCACCTACATTTTCAAGAATGGCATCCGTTCCTCTTTTCAGGATGTGCGAACACAGGTATCGCGGCTCAACGCCTTCTTGCAGGAGCACATCACAGGTATGCACATCGTGCAGATATTCAACCGCGAGGAGAAGGAAATGGAGCGTTTCAAAGTGATAAACGCACAGCACCGCGATGCGCACATCCGCTCCGTTTGGTACTTCTCCATCTTCTTGCCAGTGGTGGAAATCCTCTCCGCCACCTCGCTCGGACTGATGGTGTGGTGGGGCGGCAACCAAGTAATGGCGCACCAGACCACCGTGGGCGAACTGGTGGCCTTTATCCTCTACATCCACATGCTCTTCCGCCCCATCCGCGAACTGGCCGACAAGTTCAATACGCTACAGATGGGTGTGGTGAGTTCGGAGCGCGTATTCAAGATCCTTGACACCACCGAGCATATTGAGGACAACGGCACCGAGCGCGACAAGCCGCTGTACGGCAACATCGAATTCGACCATGTGTGGTTCGCCTATAATGAGGAGGAATATGTGCTGAAGGATGTCTCCTTCTCGGTGAACGTGGGCGAAACCTTGGCGTTGGTGGGTGCCACGGGGTCGGGAAAGACCAGCATCATCAACCTGCTGAGCCGCTTTTACGAGTACAACAAGGGCGAGATCCGCGTGGATGGCAAGAACATCCGCGAGTATTCGAAGGAGCATCTGCGCAAGAACATCGCGGTGGTGCTGCAGGATGTGTTCCTCTTCTCCGACACCATTTACCGCAACATTACCTTGGGCGATGATTCCATTACCATGGAGACCGTGATGCAGGCCGCCAAGGATTTCGGGGCGCACGAGTTCATTTCCGAACTGCCGGGTGGCTACGAGTACAACGTAATGGAGCGCGGGGCCATGCTCTCGGTGGGGCAACGACAGCTCATCTCCTTCATCCGCGCATACGTGCACAACCCCAGCATCCTGGTGCTGGACGAGGCCACTTCTTCCATTGATACCGAAAGCGAGCACATTATACAGAAGGCCTTGGCCAAGCTGATGGAAGGCCGCACGTCCATCGTTATTGCCCACCGTTTGGCCACCATCCAAACGGCCGATAAGATATTGGTGATGGAAAAAGGCAAGGTGCTCGAAATGGGATCGCACCAACAATTGCTGGGGAACGAGGGGCACTATCGCACCCTCTTCGAGTTGCAGTTCAGTTGAATCTGAATAATCCTAAAATGGCTGAGGTGATCACAAAGGATTTGGTTTTGGAGTTGATCTCTAAACATGAGATCGAACTCAAACCAACGCAAAACTCGCTGTGCATTCCAATCATCTCAAGGATTTACAATAAGATGCTGCACGAACTCAGGTTCGATGACATCAAGGTTTGTGACGGACTCATAATAGACGGTCATCACAGATACATCAGTTCTCTTTTGGCACAAAAACAACACGGAACTGTTCCTTCTTTGAAAACCTCCGCTACAAAAGTGTATGATTGGAACGAAGTTCTTTTCGTTGAAAATGATTGGGATACCGCTGACAAAATTGAGAAACTCAATCGGGATGATGCAGCGTTCAATGACCTTCCTGTTGAAGTGATTAGGAAAATGACGCATTGATCACGTACCTTTGTAACGTGTTGATTTTCTTGGATATAGACGGTGTAATGGTTCCAGCCAACTCTTGGAGACAACCCGAGTTGATGGAAGACGGATTTCCTGTGTTCAGTTCGAAAGCAACGGCCGCGCTGTCAAAAATTCTTGACCGCTATAATGCATCGTTGATACTGACCACTTCTCACAAGTACCGATTCAGTTTGGAGGAATGGCACAACATCTTCCAGCGCAGAGGATTGACTGTAAACAACATTGACAGACTGCCTGAAAACAAAGACGGTTTGAGCAGGAAAGAAGAGCTTATCAATTGGTTCCAGCGCAATAAGACCGATGATGACTTCATCATCATTGATGATGACCGCATGCTCAATGCGCTTCCCGGTTTTCTGAAACAGCGGCTCCTGCTTACCAATAGTTCGGTAGGGCTGACAGAAAGATGCTTGGGAGACATCGGAGGCCTTTTAGCTGCTTGACCGAACCACCTTTTCAGATTTCTGAAGAAAAACCTGAACGCCTATTCTTTATTCCTTCACCACCTTTACCACCGAGCGGAGGCCTTGGGCATTGGCGGCACGCAGCAGGTAGATGCCGCTGGGCCAGGTGGAAGTGTCTATGGTATGAATCCCCCGCCCTTCGGGCACCCCCTTTGAAAGGGGGATTGAGCGCCCCAGCATATCGGTTACCTCGATGGTCATTCCGTCCGCCTGTGGCGGAGAGGAATCTTGAAGTCTGATGTTGAGGACGTTTGTGCAGGGGTTGGGGTAGATGGACACTTCTGTTCCATCCTTCTCCAATTCCCCGATGCCTGTTACCGTGTCCTCGATCACACTCACATCATCTATATAAAACCCCGCAGAATTGTAGTCCGCTGTGATCTCCCCTTGATATACCGGGTTGCTTTCCGAATCAGGTCTGAAATTGGCTATGTAGATCTTGTCCTCCCCTCCTTGCGCTGTGTAAACCCCTTCCAAATGATACCACTGGCTGGTATCGATCTCATTCTCCGCAATTACCAGCTCTATATCAGATGCGTTTTGAATAAACGGTGGCCCTGGAGGATGTGTGAATCGTACGCCCAAACAACAGCTTATATAATTGTAAGCGTCCATTGGACTTGCCCAAAGAGACACTTGATATTTTATGCCTCCTCCCATCGGGTTAACAAGTTCAACCGCTAAAACCTCTCTTCCCTCAGAAAAGACAGCAGTATAGGTAGCAAGACCAGCATAGGCACTATCAGAATGAGGTATCTGGTAGCCCGCAAAATTTATTGGTACACCACCTTCTCCCGTACCACATTTATGAAAATAATTCGTTGAACCAACATAGGAAAGCCAATTATGACATGAACTGAAGCTGGATGCGCTGGTTGGACAATAGTCATGTTCCTCAAAATCCCCATTTGGAACCAGATTAACGGGCGTATTCTGGGCCATGGCACCACCAGTCATCGCCAACCCAAAAACCAAAAGAAGCCACCCACGCAACATGGGCTCTAAGATAGTGTTGTAAACGGCTTGTTGTGCGGAGTGTCAACGCAGGCGGTCTGCCGACCGAACCAGGGCTTCATCTTTCTTAATGCCCCGGTAGGCCAAGATGCACAGGATGATATTGACCACAAACGTGGCCAGCAGTGGGCTGTACGAGACGGCATCCGATTCGGCCATGTCGGCCATCTTGCTGGCATAGAAGAACACCAACGCGGGCACCACCACCTGCAATGCCATGGCGCCCTGCACCAGTTTCATCTGAAACTTGCGGTTCTTGAACTGCAGTATGGCATACACGGTGATCAACAGCGCCAGGCCGATGGCTGCGGCTATCAGAAATGCCCCGCTTTCCACTTCGGTCACCACGCCCGTTCGGTTAATGGAGACGGAAGAGAGCGCGAACGAACCTTCTTCCGAATCTACACTGGCCCAATTGAGGTTGAACACGGTGGGCACGACAAGGAGAATGGCCGCCAAGGCAAGATAAACGGTCTGTATGCGCTGGATCATGGTCTGCGTTCTGGTTGTGTTGGCAAAGGAAACGATTGTAGCTGAACTTGAAAAGGCATGTTGCAGATAGACGATGATCCTCGGTCCACAGATGACGGAACTTGCATCTTGCCGTTGAGCCACTGACCATCAACCGTAAACCATGGACTGTGGACCATCGACTGTGGACCATCAACCGTCAACCGCCCCACTAAATTTTCTTCATCAATGCGCACTATTGAATTAATATGTATTATTGCTCCGTAATCAGTTCCGATTCGTTCTGAGTCACGGAGCCTGAATCAATCAGATCATCGACAGTAAACAGCAGAGCCACTCTGTTCTTTAATCACATACTTACAACACAATTTCATTAATGTACAGTCAAGAAGACCTATCCAACATGCTGGTAGCGGATCTGCGCAGCATTGCCACCAAGTTGGAAGTTGAGAATGCAGAAGGCTTGCGCAAAGCCGACCTTGTATCTGCCATCATGAAGCAGAGCGGAACATCCTCCGCATCTGTGGAAGTAGCCACCGAGGAACAGGAGAAACCGAAGAGAAAGCGTGCCCGCGTTCCGAAAGGTGAGGAAGCTGCGGATGAATCGCAGTCGAAGATGGATTTCGAACCGAAAAAGGACGGTGGGGAAAAGGCGGAGAACGCCTCTACCCCAACCAATGATGCTGACAACAACGGTGAGCGCAACCAAGGCCGCCAGCCGCGCAGCAACAACCGCAACCGTGACAACCGCAACAGCGGTGGCGATAGAAACAATGGGGACAGAAACCAAGGCAACGAGCAGAAGCAATCGGAGCAGGACGCGTTCTACAACTTCGATGGCGCGGTCATTTCAGAAGGCGTTCTGGAGATCATGCCTGATGGCTACGGCTTCCTCCGCTCTTCCGATTACGATTACCTGTCTTCGCCAGATGATGTGTACGTCTCGCAATCGCAGATCAAGCTTTTCGGTCTTAAAACCGGAGATACCGTCCGTGGCGAGGTTCGCCCACCGAAACCCGGCGAGAAGTATTTCCCGCTGATCAACGTGGAGCGCATCAATGGCCGCGATCCGGGCTATGTCCGCGACCGTGTTTCGTTTGAGCACCTCACTCCCCTGTTCCCGCAGGAGAAATTCAATATCGCTCCATCGAACAGAGCGGGCATGTCGCCTCGCATCATGGACCTTTTTGCCCCTATCGGGAAAGGTCAGCGTGGATTGATCGTGGCGCAGCCGAAAACAGGTAAAACGGTACTTCTGAAGGAAGTGGCCAACGCCATTGCCGAGAATCACCCAGAGGTGTATATGATCATCCTTCTGATAGATGAGCGCCCAGAGGAAGTAACCGACATGGCCCGTAGTGTGAACGCGGAAGTGATCTCATCCACCTTCGATGAGCCTGCCGACAAGCACGTGAAGATTGCCAATATCGTTCTTGAGAAAGCCAAGAGACTGGTAGAATGTGGCCACGATGTGGTTATCCTTTTGGATAGTATCACGCGTTTGGCGCGTGCATACAATACGGTTCAGCCAGCGTCTGGTAAGATCTTGAGTGGTGGTGTGGATGCAAATGCCTTGCACAAACCGAAGCGCTTCTTCGGTGCGGCCCGTAAGATCGAGAAAGGCGGTTCGTTGACCATTCTTGCCACGGCCCTTACCGAAACAGGTTCGAAGATGGATGAAGTGATCTTCGAAGAATTCAAGGGAACCGGTAACATGGAACTTCAGTTGGATCGTAAGATCGCCAACAAGCGCATCTTCCCAGCCATCGATATCGTTGCTTCGAGCACACGTAGAGATGACCTTCTGGTGGATAAAGACACGCTTCAGCGTATTTGGATCCTTCGTAACCACTTGTCGGATATGACGCCTGTGGAAGCCATGGAATTCCTTCGCGACCGTATGAACGGAACGCGCAGCAACGAGGAGTTCCTCATTTCCATGAACGGATAATGGACAAATTCGTAGAAAGTAGAACCCTGATCGACAACGGTCAGGGTTTTCTTTTGCGGTAAACTCTTACGTGCTAATTCGCATGCGGCCATCTGGTCGCGCAAATGAATTCAAGTTCTGATACTTCATGGTTCTTAGAATCCCCCGCCTCGATTCCTCGGCACCCCCTTTGCAAGGGGGAACCGCGCCCATTCCCCCTTCAAAAGGGGGTGGCCGTAGGCCGGGGGATTTATTCTAAGCATGGAAACAGATCAGCATAAACTCTTATGTTTAGCTATGGCAAAATCAGAAGGGAATAAATGGGTGCTTTGGCTGTTTCTGGCGGCCGCTACGGTTTACTCCGCTTTCTTCTTCGCACGACCGATCAACTTGGCCACAGCCGACCTTGGCCGTCATATCGTGAACGGTGAATTGATCGTAAACGGAGTGACCGATGTGCTCTACAAGAACTACTACTCCTTTACCGAGCCGCAACACGAATTCGTGAACCACCATTGGGGTTCGGGTGTCATCTTCTACTACATCCATAAACTCTTCGATTTCAAAGGGCTTTCTGTGCTGTACGTGCTGATGAGTCTGTTGGCCATCGGGTTTATGGTGGCCGCTTCGCGAAATGAGAACGCCAAAGGGCTTTCGCTGGTGGTGGCTTTGACCTGCGTTCCGCTGTTCGCCTACCGTGTGGAGGTACGCCCCGAAGGATTCAGCTACGCACTCATTGCGTGCTATTATTTCCTGCTATCGCGGTTCCGTTCGGGCAAACTGAATTGGAAACCATTGCTCATCATCCTTTCGGTGTTGCAATTGCTGTGGGTCAACATCCACATCTTCTTCTTCTTCGGAATCATGGTGGCTGGTGCTTTCCTGCTGGATGCGCTGCTGAACAACCGTGAAAACGTGAAGAGTCTGGCCATTCTTGTAGGAGTGCTGATTCTGGTGAGTCTCGTCAATCCGCATACCTACAAAGGGCTGTTGGCTCCGCTCACCATTTTCAACGAATACGGCTATATGGTTGCCGAGAACCAGACCATTCTGTTCATGCTCGACCGTTTCGAAAATCCAGAACTCACGCATTTCGTTGTATTCGGAATTCTTGCGGTCGGTCTCATCGGTCTTGCCTTCTGGAAGAAACTTTGGAAACCACTTTTTGCGGAGATCCTGTTGGTGGCTGTCTTTGTTGTTCTTGCAGCGATGGCCGTTCGAGGGATTCCGCTGTTTGCGCTGTTCCTTATTCCGCTGGTGAGCGGCATTGCGGTCCGTCTCATCGAGAACCTCAATTTCAAAACCCGACAGTCTGTTTCCAAGATCTTTCCCGTTGCTGGAATCGTTCTCTGCCTTCTTTTTACAGGTTTGAAAGGAACATACGCCTCAGCACGCAAAGGCTACGAAGGTCTTGGACTTATTGAGGGAATTGATGCCTGTGGGAAGTTTCTGCACAACCAGCGCATTCCTGGGAAGATGTTCAACAACTACGATTTTGGCAGTTACCTTATCTACTTCCTCCATGACCAACAGAAGGTTTTTGTGGATAATCGACCAGAGGCCTATTCCGTGGCTTTCTTCGATTCCATCTACAAACCAATGCAGGAAAATGAAGCGGTTTGGAAGCACAAAAGCCTTGATATGGGCATCAATTCCATCGTGTTCTACCGACTCGACAACACGCCTTGGGCGCAGCCGTTCCTCATTGAACGGACGCAAGACCCTGAGTGGGTTCCGATCTACGTGGATGGTGTTTCGCTGATTCTGCTACGGAACACAAAAGCCAACGAACCGTGGATCAAGAAGTTTGCGCTACCGCGTGAGATGTTCTCTGGAGTGCCGAACAAGTAAGAGCAAAATACCTTCAAGGTTTTTGGAAGCAGGGGTGTCCGAAAAAACTATAATCACGCTTGCCAATGCATAGACCTGTCTTCAAAACGGTTGGTGCCCTTCTGACAATCATAGCCCACGATTTAAATCGTGGGCTATGATTGAATAAGCATTTTCAGGAATGGTTTCAACCATTTTCCACATCTTCTTCTTTTTAATAAGAATCAATGGATTGATTCACAGAACCTGCATTTCCGACACCCCTGTTTTGGAAACCTTGAAGGTTCAAAATGAATGGGTCTGTTGGTTACTGCGCGTGCCAATTCTATGTTAAGACCAAATTGATAGCTTTCCGGTCAATCACGGATAACCGTCACAACTCCCTTGTAAACGTGGCGGTCGAGGTCGGTATATTCGCGGAATTTGATCAACCAGACGTACGTGCCTACCGGAACGTCTTTGCCGTTCAGATCCTTACCATTCCACTTTTTACTGAAATTTCCTGTTTGCCAGATCATCTCTCCCCAACGGTTATAGATGAACATATCGTAGCTCTCCTCTTCTATACCTTCACCCTGCGGGAAGAAATAATCGTTCTTGCCATTGATGCCAGGAGTGAACGC
>WGMW01000053.1 GCA_016124845.1 Flavobacteriales bacterium | reverse complement strand
CCTTTGCTTTGACCTGTTCATACTCCTTTATCAGAAAACGGAACTTCTCCAGGTAGTTCCGTTGAAGGGTCATGTCATTGGTGTTTATTCGCATAACAGAAACCTAAAGTTTTGTTACCGAATTAGTTGACTTTTACAGCAGTGACCGAAGAACGTCTGTTCGATTGACGGATGGTAGAGATCAATGCACGCTCCTCAACAGAGATGGATACGAGATTCCCGTTTTTTGCCACTGGGATAGGCGTGTCCAATCCCTCGGCCAACCGATGTAGCGGGAAGCACGTATGTGCATCTGCCATCATGCCTTCCACGGTTCCATCGGCATCATGGCCCATGAATGTGGGAACATATGCCGAAATCCCGCCCTGTGGCGTGACCAACAGACAGACCGGGGTGTCAGCGGCAAAGCTGAGAAGCGTCAGAACGTCAAAAACGGTCAGCTGGGCAAGTCGTCTCTGAAGCCCATCCACCAGTTCCTTGGACAACAGAGCCAGACCCTGTGACCCGTTGGAAATGCCGAACAATCGTTTTAAAGGCGTGGACATGAAGATGTGACGGATCACCTGTTGGAGGAATCTTCCATCAAGACCCACCGTCCCCATTAATCCCTTTATCACATTATCTTGGATTCCGGTTCTATTGAAGGACTCCAGAAACCTCAACCAGATGACCTGGGAAAAGTAAACTCGGTCCATGTTGAAAGAGCGGGGTAACATTCCCTCATTCTTCCAAAACGCCACCTGTTCGGGACCGATACCGGCATCCTGAATAGAATACTTCCTGTCCAATAGCAACGTCACCGATCGCTCCGCACGTTCCGGCAATCCTTTCCTGTCACTAGATAGGACATGAACGACAACTTTCAGAACCTGAGACCATTTGACCACCATCATGAGTCAAATATAAGTAGTAAAGTGTGGTCATTTCTGACACCGCGACAATTTGAGTTTAATTTCCCGATTTATTGAATAAGGAATAATATTTCAAACAATAAACAGTCACTTAAAGTATCACTTCAAGTGGCGTGGTCGCGAGCGGTCGCGCGGAAAGTGTCGCGGCAACGCGGAATTTGGCGGAAGATCTTACCGCTACCTTCCACGAGAATCGGCACGGATTCGCGGTCTTTCAGCGTGTTTTTTCGGTCTTTTTGGAAATTGGTGGCACAGAAGGCCGACAGAACCTCGTCCAGTGGTAAGTTCCGGTCATTTCTGACACGCTGGATAGGCTGAAAACAGGCGTTTCCATAAGGTCTTTTGATCATGGTGGACACCAACGGGGCACTATCGACATTTCAGAACTCCCATGTTGTACAATATATGCTCCATTGACCCTATTTCGCCCAGAGGGTCGGACTCGTTGTGAACGCCTAATGGCAGCGTTTACAGAGCGTTTGAGCAGTACATGTAAGAACAAAATCATTGTAACTGGTATGGTGCGGTTGGAATACGTGGGTCTGTTGATCGGAATGCGCTGTGGACGCCTGTTCCCCGCGCTTACAGTGCAATTCCCTGTTTGATTCCGAGCATGCAAAATCCGACCCGAGGAGTGGTTGGTCTCTTCGTGTTCACTTGTCACCTAAGCCTCGTTCATTCGTAATCGGATATCCGTTGGAAACGCTTGTTTCCAGCGTTTTCCGCTCACGTACATGTAAGATCACCAGTTCCACATCGTTGCGAAAGGCTGAGAACGAAAATGGCCTCGCAAAACTTCTCAGAATGTCTGTAAACGCCTGTTCATCGCGTTTGCAGCGCAATTTCTTCTCTGTCCCCAGTGTTGGGTCGTAGATGATCGAATCAAGAGAACCGTGGTCTTTTGTTGTCTCCAAATGAACCGTCACCAACCTCTAACGTATTGGTTAGGCGTGAAAGTTTCTGTGAACGCCAATTACCCGCGTTTACAGCGAGTTCTTATAAGGATTGTTGCGGAGATAGAGATCCGGCCTTTGTTTCTGAATATCGTTCCGTCCATTCTTGGCTCGTCATTAATGGCGCGGTCGAAACATTCGCGTAAACGCCTGTTCATCGCGTTTGCAAAAGGGTTATAGTGATTTTCGTTTCGCGGTTGTCGCGAAGAGTTGTTAAAGGTCACGGTCATTTGCGGGTCCAGTACTGGAGATGTTGGGAGTTCGGTTTAATGCGACTTAGCGTTGGTTGAATCATTTTCAGGGGTACTGCTGAATCTGTTGGACACGTCTGTTCCCAGCGTATACATTGACCAGTCATGTATGTTTCATCAGATGATTGGTGGTGGTCCCAACTATTCGGGTCACATACAGGTACTTGCGTTTTTCTGACAACTTTTATGATGTAGGGAAAACGCTGTGAACGCTGGTTTTCAGCGTTTGCAAGATTGAACAGCAATATTTCGGCTCTGTTCCATACTTGTGCATTCTTCTGGATTATTGGCCAGCATCTACTGATCTCTTGGTCAAACCTACCATCGGTGATATGGCAATTAAAATGCTTGCACCTCGCGCTTACCGCAAATTTCTTTAACCAGCTTCAACTTTTAATAGTCAAGGGCGTGTCCTTCTTCATGAAGTAATCTGCATAAACTTATTGACTGCTGTGCCTGACATTGAAATGGTCAAACGCCCGTGCATTCGCAATGTTTTCAGGGAAACTCCATTCTCCGATTCCAGTCAATGAATGCCGCTGTTGCAACGGTCGGTTTTTCAAATAGGAGCTGTGTCATTCCAAAGTGGAACATTGCTGGAAACACCGATTTCCTTGGCAGCTGCGACATGGCTCAATCACTTTGTGCCATATGCCACAGCGGATGCGGAGAAAACGAGATTAGAAAGTAACACGATGAGTCAGTTCAGAACGTTTGCCGGACATAGTGGGTCAGTTTTCTAGTATGATGCATGGGAAGTTTGAGTTTGATGGTAATTTGTTTAGTTGGGTTCAACACGAGAATATCGGTTCGTTAACAAATCATTACCTGACACGTGTTTTCAACAATGTTTGTTCTTAAAATCATGAATTGTTAATAAGTGTTAACCGCGATAAATTGGCACGTTACCAATATTATAATAATATCGTGGTCTCATATGTTCCCTAAGTTTTGTTGAGGGTCTACCATAGTATCGGTTAGCAAAAGGTGGGTGCTGTTGGGGTGCTTAAAACGGACATCAATAAAATAAAACCACATGCGTTCAAAAGTGACTAAGACCCTGTTCATAGTTTTATCGGTAGTAATATGCAGTAAAGCGGGTCGCTCGCAAGATCTTGCCGTTTCCGGAATCGTTTCCAATCACAACGGCTATGCAGTTTCCTGTTCGGGAGCAGATGATGGTTCCATTGATCTCTCTGTCTCGGGTGGAAGCACGCCTTACGGCTTTCTTTGGTCAACGGTCAATGGGGCCGTGGCTGCCAATGGAGCCACTACGGAAGACCTTATTGGCCTGACCGCAGGAACTTACAGGGTCATTGTTACTGATTCGGTGGGAGATTCCGATACGCTTGATGTGGTATTGAATGCACCGGCCGACCTTTCAGTCTCGCTCTATAGTCCCGTATATAACGGATTCAATGTGCATTGCCAGGATGGCACGGATGGTCAGATAAGCAGTACGGTGAGCGGAGGTGTCAGTCCGTACAGCTATGCATGGAACACTGGGGATGCGGTTCCCAACATCGGGGGGCTTTCTCAAGGCTCATACCAAGTGGTGGTAACTGGAACCAACGGCTGCCGCGATACCAGCACCATCATCCTAGTTGATCCATCGGCCCTCCTCACAAATCTTGAGGTTACGCAGCCGATTGCATGTCACGGGGGAACGGCCGTTCTTGACCTTTCGGTGTCGGGTGGGGTTGGTCCGTACATCTACAATTGGGGCAACGGTGCCATTACGCAGGATCTCTCGGCTGCCATGGCGGGAATGCATTCGGTGCGGGTGCAAGATGCGAACGGTTGCGTGCGCTTCGACTCCCTATTGGTGACAGAACCGGATGTACTTGGCTTTTATGGCTCATTATATGAGTACCAGCCGGGAGAGAATTTTAGTTGCGACACATGTAATGATGGGCAGGCCACGTTGACACCAAGTGGCGGCACCTCTCCTTATACATACCTATGGACAACCATTACCGGAACGGGCAATGGGCAGGCCACAGCAACAGCGGTAGGTCTGTCGCAGGGTGACAGTTACACCTTCACTATCACCGATGCCATGGGATGCTCAGTCACTGATAGCTTCACCATGCCGGAGGTGACCCCGCCCCCAAGCGCACTCGAACTGGTGGGTACCATGAGTTCCTATGCGGGTGGATATCAGGTGAGCGGAAATGGGGTGGAGGACGGTTGGATCGATCTACAGGTCATTGGTGGTACGTCACCGTATGTGTACCTATGGAGCACATCCAATGGTTCAACTGCCGCCAATGGAGCTACCACACAGGATCTGAATAGCTTGGGAGCGGGAACCTATACGGTGACGGTGACCGATGTCAGCTCCGAGCAGGCCGAAAAGAGCTTTACGTTGACGGCTCCTGCTACAACGTTGAGTGGTTATTTGAATTCTTCTGGAACGGGATGCTATGGTACGGGTTCAGGGCAGCTAAGTGTGATTGCGCAGGGAGGTGTTCCACCGTACTCTTATGTATGGAGTACGACCGATGGTACGGCATCTGCTGATGGTGCCACCACCTACGATATTTACGGCCTGTCTCCGGGAACATATTCGGTTACCATTACAGATGCCAGTAACAGCACCGTCTCATTGTCCTACCAGATGCAGGAATTCCCTGAAATCACCACTTCCATCACCCCGTCCTTCGATGTGCAGGGCTACCAGATACGCTGCGCAGGGGAGGACACCACACTGCTCGACCTTCAGGTGTTCGGGGGTTCTGGGCCGTACTCCTATCTTTGGGACAATGGCAAGTTCACGCAGGATATCCGCATCACAACGGGGGGGTGGTATAATGTGATCGTGACGGATGGGAACGGTTGCACCAAACGCGACTCGATCTTTATCAATGCTCCGGACCAGGTGCAGATAGATGCACAATGGTACACCTATTCCAATGGACAACTGTTCAGTTGCGATACCTGTAATGACGCACAGGTAACGGTCAATTTCAGCGGAGGTGTTGCCCCTTACGCCATGACACTTTCATCGGCCACCCAGACATTGACCGGTCCCACATTCACGGGAATCTACGCAGATACCGCCTATACCCTGTATATGGAGGATGCCATCGGGTGCAGTCATGAAATGACAGGTGATGAGGCGTTGGTCATTCCACATGACGGGTTTCACAGCCTTGGTGTAAGTGCTCAGCTATCACAGTATGCCGGTGGGTACAACATCAGCAGCTATGGAGGCAATGACGGATGGATCGACCTGAATATTTATGGTCAGATGAGTCAGGAGACCATTCTGTGGTCAGATGGTAATACGGACAAGAACCGAGTCGGACTAACGGCCGGAACGTATGAGGTCACGGTGAGTGACAATGCCGGGCAGAGCATCACCAAAAGTTGGACGTTGACACAGCCGCAAGCTGGGATGTCGGTGATGATCAGCGGGAGTTACGGTAGCTGCATGGGTAGCGGCACCGTCAATGCAATGGTGAATGGGGGTACGCCTCCTTACTCTTACCAATGGACCGGACCGAGCGGTTTGCTGGCCGATGCATGGAGTACGGTCATGGTTTACGAGGAAGGTCAATACGACCTCACGGTTACGGATGCCAATGGGCAGACGGCACAGGCCACCAAGTCACTTTACAGCAGCCCACAGTTATGGGCCGAAGCATATTCGCCACAATTATATGGCAATGCCAATGCCAGTTGTAGGGGAGGCGATGGTAGTATTGTTGTCAATTTGCATGATGGTGCGCCACCTTACACCATCGACATCAACATCGGTGGAGGCGGAAATGTCACTTATTCCGGAACAAATGCCTCCGGAAGTGGCACACGATCCAGCATTCGCTTTACCACCAACGACACTATTGTGGTAATAGATACCTTGGATGCAGGGGATTATTACGTGAACATCAGCGATATGAGCGGATGTGGCGGACAGAACTATAGCTTGAACCTTGTGGAGCCGGACCCGTTACTTGTGTCCGTTATGCCCGCGCTACAACCTAACGGCTACTATATCGGTTGTGGGACCTGCACGGATGGACAGGCCGAGATGCAGGTTTCCAATGCCAACGGCAATGTGGAATATGTGTGGGCCCAAGTGCCGGAGGAGTATGTCGAGTTGCGCATTGAGGGAGCCAGTTTTTTCGAGCGGCTAAATGCTGGTGACGTGGATCCCACGGAACTTTTTGACGGAGGGCTTCCTTTTATCATCGGTACCGCTGCAGAGCAGGGCGGCCTGAGCGGAAGTGTCATGTACGCTGGCTTTGCCCGCGATGAGCTGGGCTGTTTCGGAGGAGAAGAGTTCTTTTTGGAGAAACCGAATTCTTGTTGTGACGGAACGAATACCTCATCATCAGGATTTGCTTGTGCTGACACCAATGAGGTTATTCGTGGACGGTGGGTGAATGATACATCCTTGGTTCATGTGTGTTCAGACATTCAGGTTGGAATTGGCACGGACATCGTTCCTCAGGGATACGCTTTGGGCGTTGCTGGTAAGATAATCGCGGAAGAAGTTGAAGTACAACTTTCAACCAATTGGCCAGACTATGTCTTCGAAAGCGAATATGAGAAGCTTTCATTGGATGAGCTCAGGACCTTCATCTCTGAGAATGGTCATCTTCCAGACGTCCCATCGGCCAAGGAGATTGAAGAGAACGGGGTCTCTCTTGGTGAGATGGATGCCGTCTTGCTACGGAAAATCGAGGAGCTCACGCTTTACATGCTTGAACTCAAACAGGAGAATGAGCAGTTGAAGAAAGTTGTCGAAGAATTGAACCGATAATAGTGACAATTCCAAGGGATATGGAGAGTATGAGGTCTATTCCATTTTGTTTTGCCTTGGCCGTTGTGGTTGGTTTCACCAACCCTGCTATCGGGCAGGATACACTCAAAGGGGTTTCAGTCAATTCAGGTCTGATTCAGTTTTGCGGAACGGGAGATGTCATTGTTTCTGAATCAGAAAATAGTAGCTATGAAGTAATGGCAGACGCTCAAGTTGTTACCAAGTCAGAAACCGCGATAACCCTAAAGCCAGGGTTCAAAGCTCGAGGTTTGACGAACAACGGTTTTTTTCTGGCAAAGATTGTTAACGCTTGTGGCGAGATGGTTTGGGCGGGCTCCGAATCTAACGACTGGGGCAATCCAGCTAACTGGGAGTCGTTTGGTGTTCCCAGTGAGAATGATGCGGTGCTTATACCGTCAACAGCAAATGACCCAGTATACCAAGGAACGGATGGGGTTAAAAACCTGACCCTTCAAGGAGGAGACCTTATGTTAAATGCGGACTTGGAGATTTCAGAGAGTTTGAATCTAAGTTCTGGAATCATCAAATCGGATCAAAATGTACTTGTGCTTCAAGATGGGATTACGGTAACAGGTGGCAGTACCAACAGTTATGTCCAAGGACAAGTAAGTAAGGCTGGTTCTTCGGCATTTACCTTCCCCATTGGAGATAAGGGATTTTATAGGCCGATTTCCCTGGAGCAGCCGTCCGCATCTGGGGTTTACCAAGCGGTTTATCATGAGTCGAACTCAGATGACCTGTATTCGCATTCCCAAAAAGCTACTGGGATTGGCGAAATCTCGACAACAGGTTATTGGGAGTTTAGAAAAGCATCAGGCCCAGATGTAAGTGTTTCATTGAATTATGACCCGCTTCATAGCTGTGGGATAACCAACACAAATGATGTTGATGTTGTAGTTTGGGATGGGACACAATGGGTATCGCAAGGCATCTCGACCCTTACGGGTGATGACTTCAATGCTTCCTTCTCCAGTACCACGTTCACCAACTACGGCCCGTTATCTCTGGCAGTATCGGAAGCTGCACCGGAAATTACGCTCAATCTAATAAATGACCGTTCTGTGCTTTATAGTCAGGTAATAAATTTGGCAGATACACCAATTGTGGTGGGTGGTCAGTCCCCATATGATTATAGGTGGTATTTAAATGGTAATTTATGGGGCACTCAGGAGATGCCCTATACTCCGCTCTATTATGGTGGTGATTATGAATTGGTAGTTCGGGACTATAAGGGATGTGTTGGTCAAGATGTTGTCGCAATAGACCTTGAGCCCAGTTTGAAAATTGATTTTAGTGGTCTTGCAAACAGCTTGGTAAATGATGAGCTTCATTTGCGAGTGACCTCGGATCAGTTTGACGAGGTCATCACAGGAAAAGATGGTATTGCTTCGTTTAATTACGACCTGAACACGCCTAACGGGGCCATTTCCATCAAGTTAAGTTCCGAAGTAGTTACAGAAGAATCCGAATTCTCATTTAACGTTAACAGTTCAGGTGAGATATCAGATTTGGCGTTTGTGGATGTAGATGACCTTGGTACTACGACTGAAAACATTGCCTTGTCATCAAGGTTCTACAATGCGAAACCGGGTCAGATTACTTTTTTTCTGGATGGAGAACCAGAACAAATGCCAGACGATTCTCCATTGTTAATGGGGAGCACGCTTTATCAGGGTGTTTTGATGACCGCCAATGGCGATGGGAAAAACGATGTGTTTCAATTGATCTGGAAATCCGTTCCAAGTTATTACTCACTTGAAATCACTGACCGACAGGGGGTTTCCGTGTTTCAAACCAACGACATTAGTGAATCATGGGATGGTTTAAGTGGCGGGGTTCTCGTTGATGAAGGAGGTTATTTGTATTCTGTGACCTATGAGACGGAAGTCTTTGATGGGCAGTTCATTCTTAAGCATTGATTATGAATAAAGGTTGGCTCACCGTATTGAGTTTGTTGCTGTCTGTTGTTGCGTTGATCAGCGTCTTGGTTTTGCATGATACAGTCCCACGTATTGGATATGTCCAGACTCCAGAATTGGTTTATTCATACTTGGGCACAAGAGAAGCCCAACGGGCATTCGAAAGAGAAAAAACGGTCATGCTGACCAATCTGGATACATTAAAATCAATCCATCAGTCTGAGATGATGAAACTGAACCAATTAGATGCAAATTCAGATGAGCGAAAGCAACAACAGTTGAGGGTGCAACAATCTTTTGAGAACGTTCAAAAATATCAACAAAATATGCAACAGAGGATTGACGAGCAAGATCAAAAAATGATGACCGGAGTGCTGAATCAGATAAACAGTTTTGCGTCAAAATATGGAGAGACCCATGGGTACGATATGATTTTAGCGACTACAACCTCTGGCAACATACTTTATGGGAGGGAGGCCGATGATTTGACGGAGGACATGTTGAAGGCGTTGAATGACCAATATTCAGGTATTCATGAATAAAATGTGGGCCTTTCTTAGTGCCATGTCATTGGTTGGCTGTTCCGGGGCGGACGTTCAATTTTCGAACGCTGAGCAATACGTCCAATGGTCACAAATGGAAACAAGTGGTCTGACATCTTCCAAGGAAGTCAATGGGTACAAAATTTCTGTGCGGTATTTGAAACCAGAGTACCTGGCCTTTAAGGAGTGTCAAGGGGGAAATCGCCATGATTTCGATTCGCTGATGACCCTGTATGAGCACACGCACACTTTCATCTTGACAATTGGGCCAGGAAAGAAATCAAAAGGTGATGTGATGACTGCAACCGTGAATGACTACGAGGACTACAAAGAGTTGTTTGATGCTCTGAATTTCAGAATGAATGAATTCATAAGTCTAAGTGCTGGGGAAGAAGAACTTGAACTCCTGAATTTCAATCTGGAAAACACCTACGGACTTACCGATTATAGGAACATCTATCTGGTGTTTTCCAAAGAATCACCCAAGGCAAAGGAGAGTATGATAAAACTCTCCTTTGATGGTGACATGTTCGGGGTCGGCAAGTGCAATTATCTCTTTGATAGTGAGACCCTGAATACTCCGGTGCACTTTCAACTTATCGAATCAAAACAAAGCAGATCATGATGCTACCATTGAAATATAGGCACAAGTACCTGAAGTATATTTCGATACTGTTGCTTCAGGTGTTCTTGAATCAGTTATTCATTCCCTCTGCCTTGGCATTGACCAGTGGCCCAAACCAGCCAGAGTTTTCAAGCTTTGAACCTGTGGCGACCACCAACATGGTAAACGAATACACGGGAGATTTCACTTATAATCTTCCCGTGCTGCAGGTGCCTGGGCCTGATGGTAGTAGCTATTCCATGTCACTATCTTATCATTCGGGGACAACACCTGAGGAGGAATCTTCTTGGGTGGGTTATGGATGGACGCTGAACCCAGGTGCAATTACTAGAAACAAACGGGGGTTCCCTGATGATTGGAACAACCAAACGGTTACTTTCTGGAACAAGACACCAGCGAACACCACCTTTTCTTTAACGGCATCGGCAAATCTGGAGCTTTTCAGTGCGTTGGGGTTGAGCGCGGGAAGTACGGTAAGACTGAACAACTATACTGGTTTTGCTACCAGCAACACCTTCGGGTTGTCATTTGCCGGTGCTGTCAGTTTGGGCTATACCTATGAAGGGGGCGATGGTAGCTTTTCGTTACAGGTGAATCCCAAGGCCTTGCTGAGTGCTGCAAAAAACATTCAAAAGAAGAAAGCTGCCAAGCGAAAAGCCATCAACCAATCAGAAATGCTTTCGAAAATCAAGGACAAGGATTTGAAGGCATTTGTTTACAAGTATGTGCGGAAGGGTAATAAAGGAAAGCAAGGCTCTGGGTCAGGCGCTGGTAATGCGAGTTTCTCCCTTACTGGAGCTTATGGTGCTATGTCGTATAATTCTAAGCAATGGCCTGATGCGGTATCTCAGTACAAAGGGGTTTCGGTTTCATTGAGCGCAGGAGGCATTGGCACTCCTGCTCAGGTGGAGATAGGTGTTGGAGGTTCTGTGTCAGGAAGCATCAATTTCCAGAAAAACAAGGAGTTTATTGATAGAACGGTTTTCGGATACATGTATTCCGATAATGCGACTCAACACACTCAGTTCAACATACTGCGTGGGGAAGCCAGAACGGATGTCATGGATTACTATGTGGAAAAAGGGGGAATGTACAGTAAACGAGATAAGTTCATCGGCATCCCTTTTAGCAATGCCGATGTGTTTTCTGTTTCTGGGGAGGGAATCGGAGGCGCTTTTAGACCATATAACAAGAGTCTGGGAAGCTTTTCTCCTAGCTACGCAAGAAGTACTACCACTAATATCGCAGTAGGAATTGAGGGCGAAATTGGACTGAACATGGGTGGCGGTGGCACTTTTATGGGAGGGGAAAATGAGTTGATTGTAAGTGATTGGCCAACGACCACCGAGATTGCGTTGACAGCAGGTACTTCATGGATTCAATTTGAGGATTTGTCGAAGCAGGACGGGGATTATCAGACATCTGTGATGCGATTTACAAATGATCTTGGTGGAGCAGTTCTTTATAATGATGGAAATACCGAGGCGGTTAGAATGAATAATGTTGATCCAACAAGCTCACTCGGAGAATTCAATACCAGATTGAATTCCGGTTCTATCCCAGCAGAATTGCTTGACCGGCCTGTAGGAAGATCATCATATATCGGCTATACATTGGTGAATGATATGGCTCCTTACGGGAATCATGAGAATCAGGCTCAACAATTCAATCAAGTTAACTATCGATCATACCAAGTTGGGCCTGTTTCATCTTCGGGGCTGTCGGATTCGGAGATAGGGGAGTTTTCTGTGGTGAACGCTCAGGGAATGAGATATACCTATGCTGAGCCTATTTTGGCCAGTAACGAAAACAAGATGAGTTACGATATGGTTGGGGCAACGAACCAAGGAAATGGTGTCTGGACTTTGAACTCCAATCACCCCAATGACCATAAAACGGCTGTTGGTCAAATTTCCTTGGCAAATTATGCATCTACATATCTGCTAACCTCGATTACAACACCAGATTACATCGATCGTGATATGGATGGCTTTACCGATGATGATTTCGGAGGATATACAGTTTTCGAGTATGAAACGGCAGCTAACGACTATCACTGGAGAATGCCATATCATGGGGTAGACCATATCTGGAATTCGCTTTCTGACCCAAAAGATGACCTGGGAACGTTCGTTTCAGGAGATAAGCAGGTTAAGTATCTGAAAAGGATAGAAACAAAAACGCATTATGCGTTATTCAAAACTTCTGTAAGGGAGGATGCAAGATCTGCACCTGCGGATGACAATGCAATAAGCGGAACCGGTAATACGTCAGGAGGATTGAAGCAACTGGACAGAATTGAATTGTGGTCAAAGGGATCGGATGCCGATGATTCGCAGGATGACAGACTCATCAAAGTGGTGCATTTTGATTACAATGACGATTCGGGGGATCCGGTATTATGGGGGGGGACACCGAATTCTGATGCGTCAGGCCAAGGAAGGCTGATGTTAGAAAAGGTATGGTTTGAAAGTCGAGGCATCGTAAACGGTCGTGTGGCACCCTATGAATTCGGTTATACTTATCCTCAGGTCACCTATCCGCAACCGTACGGAACAGCCCTCGACCCGGGGGTTCCATCAGCAGCAGAGACCCCTGACTATCAAATAGGACTGGATCCTTGGGGGAACTATCAGAAGAATGGCTACTCCAGAGAGAATCGTCAACAACTTTGGGTGGATCAGAATCCTCCAACTGATTTTGATCCCGCGGCATGGCAATTAAAGAACATCACGTTGCCATCCGGAGGACAGATTCATGTGCAATATGAGCAGGATGATTATGCCTACGTACAAAATCAAGAAGCACATGCTTTTGTTCCGATTATTTCATCATCAGATCCCAATACGACAACACGTGTCAATGATGACAATGTTTTTGTACTGAATTTGAGTAAACTGCATTTGCCGGACGGGTATGATGCTGAAGGATTCCGCGATGCCATCATAGACAAGATCAATAGAATCTATGTACAGGGAGACAAGAAACTCTTCTTCAAGCATCTCTATCGGCTTGTGGGCCAGAGTGATATTTCGTTCAATACAAATGACCCTGACGCGCTACCCCCTTGGGAAGGGGATTGTAGTATGGACTACATTGATGGTTACTGTAGAGTGTCGAGTGTCAGCCCGTCTGGAACGAATGTGCAAATTACGCTAGCCAGTGGCAATCACACGCTTCCAGGACAGGTGTGTTTGGATTTCGTGAAAACTCAACGGGAGGGAATGCTCGACCTTGATGGTCAATGTGATCCAACAGTGAACAATGATATGTTCTTTTCAAGTGATCAAGGCGTTGACTTTTTGGAGGTTTTCGGAAATTTTGTTCAGTCCATTGGCGCCATGTACACGAGTGGCAACGCTGCCAACATGTATTGCTTAAGAAGGAGTAACGATCTGTCTTATTTCAGAATCCCTGTGGTTGATAAGTTGGGAGGCGGTCTTCGCGTAAAACGGCTTCTGATGTACGATCCAGGCATGCGCATCTCCGAAACGGATAACGAACCGGCAACTGTTTATGGTACCGAGTATATCTATCGAATGTTTGATGACGAACAAGGTAGATTGGTGAGCAGTGGGGTGGCTACGTCAGAACCTGCAATTATTCGTGATGAATGCGTTCTGATGCAGCCATTACCACGGGGCGGTCAGACGTGGCTTGACAGGGTCATTTCTGGGAAGGACAGAAAACAAATGGAAGGACCTATTGGGGAAAGCGTTCTGCCATCACCTTCTGTGGGCTACCGTCAAGTGATTTCGCGAAGCATTTATCGCGGCCAGACCGATCAGGGATTCAAAGTTTCGAATTATCTGACGGCAAAGGAATACCCAATGAAAGTGGACTATACGCCACTTAGTTCAAATCCGTACATACCGATTTCCGTTACTACAGGGTTTGTCAACATCTCCATACTTGAGGCTTGGTTGTCACAAGGGTTTGCATTCAAAAAGTTCGATGCTTTCTATGGAAAAGAAAAGGCAACCAAAAACTATTCTGGTGATCACAATTCTCTTTTGGGAATTGTCGGAGCTGGAAGTGCCAAACTGGTTTCTTCTGTCATTAACGAATATTTCGAGCCAGAGGATGATCTACCGGTCTTCAAAGGATTCAACACAGACGGTGGAAATGTTTCTGTAGAAACTGTCGACCTTCCATTAGGAAGAGAAATGGATGTAGCTATGGAATCCAAGATTGTCATGGAACATTACATGGGGATTTCTACAGAGTTTGATATTGATTTTGGACTTCTGACCATGCTTCCGGTAATCATTCCCCAAGGTTCTGGTTCTGGTTCTGTTTCCATTTCAAGGGCCGAAAGGAGAGCGAATGCCACCTCCAAGGTCATCAGTTATCCAGCAGTAGTTTCCGAGACCAGGTCCACTAAGGATCAGTTCACCACGGTAGTTCAGAACATTGCCTTGGATCAGAATACGGGAACGCCTCTTATTACACGGACCAATGACGAATACAATGGCCTTGCCATTGGCGGAAGTACGCATGACGGACTTTATACCTCGTATTCGCTGCCTGCAGGGATGTATTATCCAAACATGAATCAGATGGCAGAGAATGAACGGGTTTGGCTGAAACCTGCCAATGATCTCAATGTAAACAGCGTTACATTTGTTAATGGTCCAGGAGAAGAATTTAGTTTGGAGTTTGAAGGCGACAATCTCTGTGACGCCCTGTCTTTATTTACTCTTGGTTCTATGATTGAGGTTCATGACGGAACAGGTTCAACGGTTGGTCACGTCACGGGAATATCCGGCAACACGCTCCACGGTCAGTTGGCATCTTTTAATCCTGGGATTGTAACCACCCAAAATGGCGGTGTGACGGGCATTCATGTACTGAGAAGTGGAAACACCAATGTGCTGGGTGATATGGTCGGGAAGTTTACAACCTATGGAGAAGCACCACTATCTGGTTCTTACACGCCTATTTCTTCAACAGACCCAAATTATCAGGCAAAACATGATTTTGTTGTAGCGTTGAACAATGCCATGCCGTCAGGGAGTGTTGACATGTCAAACTTTCCCTCTTTGCAACTGTCAAGCCCATTGGGTTGCTACACGCCTGATGATGATATTCATTTCAGTCAACATCTGGATGGCGCGGTTCAGATGAATGTTGGAGGGGGTGTCGTATTCGGTGGATCAACTGGCAACCTGATTGCAAATGGCGGAATGAACCTAACGGGTTCGTGTAGCAACTTGGCTTCTCAGTCATGTGTTGTGCCAAACCTTCCTGGTTTTATTGAAAATGAATTAGATGGGAATTCGGTAAATAGTGACTGTATTGAAGGGTGGGAAGTTGCGAGGTCTCAACCATCAATAATAACCATGTCTGACTGGGGTAATGAAATGCTGTATCTCCAAGGTGAAAATAGGGTGACGTTTGAAGCAGTTGGTCAATTATTGCAATCACCTTTAGATGAAGGTAGTTATACATTAACGTTTGAAGTTGGAGATGAGGCAATTATGGCTACTGATGCGTTAGCCATTCCCAATCTTACGATTGTCATGTATAACCATGATGATATCAGTTTACCACTTGCTGATGGGATGAGCTGGCCAGCCGCTTCAAACCTGGTAATTACTGAGGGACCATGGTCAATAAGCGGGTACAACAACGCGGAATGTAATGGTGTTCCAGACATGGTTTCGATAGAAATTCCGTTCGTGGTCACATCATCTCAATCAAACATGTTTGACCAATTGATCATTGGTTTCACAGGAGATGGGGGGGGAGGAAGCTCTACGCATGAGGGCATTTGGATAGACAACGTGAGCCTTGAGGGGAGTACAGGTAAAACAATTGTTGAAGGTTGTAGTGAAGTGTTTCCGCCCTATGTCAATGGTGATGGATTTGCTTTAAACGAGGAAAACGGCCTGATCGAATATCGGCAGGCTGGGAATGACTGTTTCCCCGTTCCGGTCAACTGTTTACAGTTCTGTAATGATGCATATCCCATTACAACAATTGATAATGTAGTAAGCAGTAGTGCACATGAATTGAGTGATATATGGGACTACAATGAAAATCTATTTGGAGGAACTGTAAACGGGAACATTTACCAGAAGGGAATCCAAGGCAAATGGCGCTCATCTTCAGAGAATACCTATCTGAGTTCAATAACGGGTCTTGATGGTTCTCCGATATTGAACCATGAGGCCGGAGTGTACCAAATGGATCTCTTCAATTGGAAGTATCCAAATGGTAATGACCCAACAAAATGGTTGAAGGCTACGGAAATGACAGCTTACTCGCCTAACGGTAATCTGATTGAAGAACAGAACATCCTTGGAATTAAGAGTTGTGCCAAATTCGGTTATGGTCATACCATGCCAATACTGGTGGCGAATAACGCATCTGGTAATTCGGTCATGTTTGAGAGTTTTGAGAAGGTTTACGATAATGGACAATATTGGGAGGGCGGACTTCTGGTCAACGGCACCCCGGATTATGCCGTTTCCCATTCCGGTCAAGGGAGCGTAAATGTGTCCGCAGATTCAGACCTAGGTCTTTATCAACTTGAGGTGGATCAGGCATTGCAATCCAACAGCCTTCGTTGTAAACTATGGCTTCATTTTGATGACGAATATCAGGTTGATCAACTGAAGTTTCAGCTTGGCACAATTGAAACAGAATTTCGGCAGATTGCCCTTGTGGGTGATTGGGTTCTCTGTCAGGCCGACCTTTCCCTGTCGACCACTACAGTTGGAATGAGCTATCAGGCCAATATTCACAATGGTGATGCCGATTCGGAAATATGGATTGATGATGTGGTAATACATCCGCTCGATGCCTCCATCAACACCTATGTGTACGATATTTCCGACCTGAAGCTGATCGCAAGCATGGATGATCAGCACTTCGCGCTACTTTATCAGTACAGTCCAGAAGGTAAGCTGACACGGAAATTGAAAGAGACAGTCCGTGGTGTTAAAACGGTAGCTGAAACATATTACAATACCCCTATTTGGGATGACCGACCAATTACACCATGATCATTCGTTTGAGACATATCATGATGGTGCTGTTCGTTGGCTTGATGAATCAGGTCCAAGGCCAATCTTTAGATGAGATTCACAGATTGCTGGACTCCTATAGAAGTGTGCATCGAGACTTTGATAAGGCTTCTGGCAACGCGATAAGAATTGAGGTTAACCAATCCAAGAAACTACGGGAGTCCGGTGAAATACACCGTGAAGAGTTTGAAATAATATCGAACACCACCCGTAGTGTGGTTTTTAATGATAGGATGGATGTTCTTCAGGATGAGAAGATCATTATAACGGTAGATCATAATTCAAGGTCACTTCGCATTGATCCACTAATGCCACGGCCGGATATGAATAATTCCAACGGTCCAATGGACAGGTTCTTCGATTGCTTAGAGGTCTCATCGTTCGAATGGGAAAACGGAACCTCACGGTTTATAGCTGTTCTAACACCGGCCAAAGAATGCATTGACCGATTTAAACTCAAATCGGTTGTAGCTGTAGCAGATACTGCTGTAGGATATATCATGTCCGTAAAGGCGGAATTCATTGACCAATATCCCGTGGAATGGACGGAGTATAAGGTAAAACAATACCAGAACTCATATGACGATGCCCTTTTGAAAGGTTCCTTGCGTCAATTGCTCAGGCAGAGTGCAATGCTTCAGAGTCGGTACAAAGAGTTCAGGATAAAGGATTACACCTCAACTCAATAGATATGAAGGCAATTTCTATGCATTTGTTCAATATGATTTTAGTAATCGGAATTTATTTGATTCCGGTTCTTGGAATCTGTCAAACACTCGAGCCACACACTGAATTTTGGACACATGGGGACCTTGTAATGGGCAACACCCTGTCGATGAGTCTGGGTCTGGTTCATGACTTTGATGATTTAGCATGTGCAACTAAACAATTGAGTGGACTTAGAATCTTTGTTCATTTTGACCATGGAGAAAATTATGACCAAGGTGGGGCTGAGCATTTTGCTGAACTTGACCTCACCATAAGAATCATGTCGGGTGCTTCATTGGTGCAGACGGGGACCGCTGAATTCAATTCTGCTCTAACGATTAGTGAAGAGAACCCGGAAAGCTATTATGAACTTGAAGGTGTTGATATCAGCACGTACACTCAACAGCCTTCTTTACAAATGTCTCAATTGGAGGTTGACATAAATGGATACCAGTACACGAACACCACCTCATTACCATTGGAGAATGCTTACAGGTTCTGGATTGAGTTTATCCCAGAATTTACGGTTGACGTAGATGAAACGACAACTTCGGCAATATTGAGTCAGAATGCCCCTGTTCAGTTATCAACGGGTAAGTATCGGTTCAGTTGGAATCCGTGTGGTTTTCAAAGCGGTGTTACAAGTACCACGCTCAACATCTTTCCAGGTTATCAGTTCCAATTATTGAAATTGGAGAATACAATAATGGACCTTGGTTCTGACCCTTATTCAAGCGTAGCCCTTCAGTCGAATATACCAGGTCAGAATGGCACGCCATTCAATACCATCAGTACTGAAATTGACTGGACCAATGCACTTGACGTTTACATCGGAGATGGTCAAACGTATATTGACCTTACTCTGACGGAGGGAGAGGGATATTACCTATGGAGAGTTAGGCCAATAGGAAATAGTTTTCCAAACGATGTGGCTTCGCCACAAAATTGGGGTCCATGGACAAGCACAGGGTCTTTAACTGACAACGGAACGGTTCAGTCGGTTACATCATCGATGGTGGATGATTACCTGATCTATGTTGGTAACGGGCCTTATCTGTATGATGATCTATTTGATAAGAACTGGATTCATGGAAGGGTGATGACCGAGGGAACCAGCGGGCTGACAGGGGTACGTTCAAGGGAGACCATGACCTTTGCCAACGGTCTGCAACAGGTTCAACAGGAACAGACGAGACTCAGCAGTCAGGATAATATTGTTCTCAATCAAACCATTTATGACCATTTGGGTCGGCCTTCACTTAAAACATTGCCTGTTCCTGTAAGTGGTTCCGCTGGTCTTGGTTATCTGAATCATTTTGCAACGCAATCACCTTCCACCAATTTCACCGCTTCTGATTTTGATAATGATGCGGGAACCACGGGGGCTTGGGACAGCCCCTCAACCATGGAAGTGTTGGCGAGTAACCCGCTGTCCTATTATAAGGGTAACCTGAATGCAGATCCACTTATCCCTGATGCAGAGGGTTACCCTTACACTAGGACCGTTTTCGCTGCGGACAATACGGGTAGGGTCAAGTACCAATCTGGTGCTGGCGCTGTTTTCAAAATGGGCGGCCTTACTGGAATTGATGATGACAGAACGGTTCGAACATTTTACGCTCAGTCGACAGACCACGAACTGGTAAGGGTTTTTGGAAATGAGGCCCCAGCGGCAGACGCTGTGTATAAGAAAATTACTGTGGATCCGAATCAGGTGATGAGTGTAGAGTACATTGATAAGGCCGGCCGCACACTGGCAACCTGTCTGTCAGATGCTACTGAGCATCTGGCGCTGGAAAAATCAGGTCAGGGCAGTGCAGATTTCAGCCCTCCAAACTATGTTGAGGTGACCAGGTCAGGTGCCTATTCCTTTCATGGTTCTGCCCCAATTACAGTAGCTGAGGCGCAATTGACCTTGAAACTGCTGGAATTCAACCTTCAACCTGGGGAGGTCTCAACTTGCTTGTTGAATACTTGGAATATATGCACAACCTGTGATTATGATGTCTTCATTGAGATTGTCAATGCCGTTACTGGAGAGGTAGTACCTATTCCAGGACTGACAAACCCGATCAGCAACGTTTCGGGAATGGGTTCGGATTGTGACGGTCAGACAATCGACCCTTTGACCCTTCCCCAGAATAATCAGGACATTGATGTGACATTGGATCAAGGAGAATACTACATCAATTTGGAGATTGTCAGTAACAATACGTTCGTTGGGCCATTGGTTACAGGCACACATTTACAGCAATTGTTGTTGGAGTATGAGGATGATCTGATCGCAGCCTTCGATCAGCAATTTGGAAACAATATCAATGACTATCTTGACCCTGATGATGGCTCCGCTCCAGATCCAGCGGGATTCCTGTCGGCCATCGGTGCTCCCGCCTGTGACCCTGAAGACCCTCAACCGGTCGTAGTTCAAGGTGATGCGTCTTGGGGAAATTGTGCCCCTGAATTTGAAATTCCCTGTGTCAACTGTCCCTCAGGTTGCGATGGACTCAACGACTATTTCGGAATTGAAAACAATGAATATGCGGAATATTTCTACAGTTACTGGAGGGAGCAGCTTGGGGCAATGGACGACTATGCGGATTTTGAAGCCCCAGCGGATTGTCAAATGATGTTCAACCCAACGCTTATTACAGAACTCGGTCCGCTATCCCAGCTATTACAGGACGCTACGACCAATGACAATGGCGACCAGGCCGTTTATTTTACCGTTGCATCTGGAAATGCTTCTTGGTCCACAACCGCTCAGGAAATCTTTGGTGGTAGAACGGCTGATCAGTTCAATACGTTGATAGCAACACTTTATGGCACTTGTACTGCCCCCGAATGCTGTCAAAGTTTTTGGGGATGTTGGCAGGGTCTGGTTGCCGGGTATGCCAATATGGAGTGCAATGTACTTTCCATACCTCCCTCTGATGCAAATGTCTCCTATGAGGATGCTGGTACAAGCAACCCCGGTGTGCAACATGTAGATGTCGTCAATGAACTGATTCAATGTTTGGACGCATGGGACACCCAGTGGATCACTGCTGATGAATCCACAGCCATGGCAAACCCTCAACAGTACATTTATTACCCTGATCCTGTTCTACAGTCAGGTGAGGTATCTTCCTTGGAGTCGTGTCTCAACTCGTATGCTGGTCGAATCAACGTTGCACATGACGCAGCTTGGGCCGCTTCAACAGCTAACACGTTTATAAATGGTTCGGGCAATCAGGTAAGTTTAGACACATGGATTTCCCAGTCGGATTTTAGCGCCTATATCAATGGAATCAATCAGGTTTCACCAACCGCAAATGAGGAGGATTTTCTAAATGTGTATTGGTCTGGATGGGATGATGTGCCTCAAGTAGCGTTGGATATGACCGAGGCATACAGCATGTATATCGAAGGGTTCCGTGGGTGTCTCGAATCGGCATTGCCGTTGGAGATTGATCCGGATGACCCTGTTGCGGTGAACGGGATGTTGGACAATGGCATAGGTGGAACCCTGGATCAGTGCAAAGACCGTTGCGATAGCCGATTGGGAAGCTTTCAGACGGGAATTGTTGATATGTACCATTACCACGGAATTTCAGTTCAGGGTGATGCATACTTTCTAACAAATGAAACGGTTTTTGACCCCGATCCGGAAGGTTTGGGGCCAAATGATCCTCAGCCTGAGGAATATGGAGTGACAGAAGGGTCAGGATACACATTAAATTATAATGATGCAGTGCCAAATTATCAGACGTGTGACTGGAGTACGCTTTCAATCCCGTCCTTGTACTTGCCTAATAGCACAGATCCGTATACATCTCCTACGGGAGACACTTGGGTGCCGATGTCAGATGTGGAGTGTGCGGCTCAGGGGCTTTTGCTTCATTGTTACGATATGTGTGAGACGGCCATTCCTCCGATCATATTTGATGCAAGCAATGACCCCGTAGCAAATCCTACTGGTTGGGCCGATTATTTACAAGGTTATTACGAAAGCCTTGATCAAGAACTTTTTTCAGACATAATGTCGGCCAATTTTGAGTTGGATCTGCCCGACCCTGATTGCCCTAACGACCCGGCCAATCCATTTACAGCAATTCAAGGTGGTTCTGTACCTATTAGCACTCAGTTTGAGTATAGCGGTGTCGATGCGGCCTATCGGTCTCCCAACTTGGATATAGCTGCGGATGGTGTAATGCTGAATGGTTATCTGTACTTGGGAGGATCTGTTCTTAATGAACTGGCCAGTGCATACGAATGGACAAAGCCCAGTTGGACCAGCGGCACTGGAACTAACTCGGATGCTTGGTTGGTGAGGGTTGATCCTGCAGATCCAACAGTGGTTCTTGATGCGTGGAGTTACGGAGGGGAGTCAACCGAAAATGATATTAATGATGGCCATGCTTTAGATGGCCATGATTACATTATCAAAGTGTTGGAGAACAATGGCCTGATTTATTTGGTAGGACAAACGAATTCAAAAGCTCTAAGTTTAATCTATGGTTGCGATTGTGATCTTCATGAAGATGATACACATCAATTAGAAAATGACCTATGGGTTATGTGTGTGAACGAACAGGGGCAGGTGCAGTGGGGAAAAACGTATGGTGGGGTGGGCTTGGAGTTGGCAATAGATGCCCAGATATCGGGAGATGAGCTAATCATGTTGGCACTCTCCAAATCAGAGGCAGAGGCCAATCCGGTTTCACCGTACGATGGAAAATATTCTTCGGCAAGTTTTGAAGGAGTCGATTACGCACACGCTTGGATTTTAGGTGTCAATATTGCCAATGCATCTACAACTTTAGGTGCTATGAACTGGGATCATGCTATCGGGTACTATTTAAATCAGGCTCATCCAAGTATGCCATTTGGCTCTCTCACGGAAAACGCTAGCATTTTTCCAACGGCACTTCACGTAAATGGAAATAGCGTGCTTGTCGCATCAATATCAGTGAATGGAACTACTAATACAGCTTCGGTTTTGCATCAATTTCAAATTGATGAGCTTGCTCCCCCGCCTAGTAACAATTTCATAAACAACACATCGCCAGTAGCTCAACGGGTGGGGAGTTACACCGATCCTATCTATGATATTGCTGATGCGCATGGTGGAGGGTATATTTTGGCGGGCGTCACGCAAAGTCCCTCATCAGACTTCAACCTTCTGCACTGGCAAAGTCAGGATCTGACATTACCTGATGCTTTGCCAGTAAGTTATCGTGGATCTGTGTTACAAGGAGGTTCTACTCAAACATCGGACCTTTGGTTGGTAAAAGTGGATCATAGCCTCGATTATGTTTGGGATAAATGCTTCGGTTCCGATGTCAACGAAGGGTACAATTTTCTAGCCCCTAGCGTGCAAACTGATGTGAATTTTCTGTGGAGTCATATTGTAAGGGTACATGAAACAGATCAGGGCCGACTGGTTGTGGTTACCTCTGCTGAAAAAACGAATCAGAGTGCACTTACCAACGTCAATAGGACCGACCCTGGGGCCTATGACTTAAATACACCATTATCAGGTACTGCTTGGGATTATTGGGTGGTGCAGACTGACGAGCATGGCAATTATGTTACGGATTTCACATTGGGTGGTTATTATACGGATGGAATCAATAGTGCACCGAATGATTTCGCAGGAGCTATCATAGATCTTGAAAATGGGAATCTGGCGGTGCTCGGAACTTCTTATTCATCCGATAATTCCAGCAACCCTTCGGTTGGAGAACGGACTTGGACCAATGGCGGAAAATCCGATTATTGGATGACCATACTTTCCCCTGAAGTCTGTCAGCACGATGATATCTGTTTCCGGTGGGTGGATCCACCTGTATTTGAAAGCGACTTTACACTGGAACCCGTAACCTGTGAAGGAGCTTTGGCCGAGGCTATAATCAATTCTTTGGAAACACAAAAGCAGGCATATATTGAAAGCCAATTGGAGGCATTGAGACAGGATTTCGTACAGAACTGTATTGAGAATATGGAACATACCTTCTCTTACAGTTACCCACTTGGGTATCGTCATTATACCTTGTACTACTACGACCGGGCAGGCAACCTCATAAAGACCGTGCCGCCCGAAGGGGTTGACCTGTTGGACGTTGATTCGCCCAACGCCCCTGATGCTTATGACCCCACGCTTGCAACCTCTTCCACGGCCACAAGGAATATTGCTCCTCAGCATCGTATGGTCACTGAGTACTACTACAACAGCTTGGGACAGTTGGTTCGACAGGAAACACCTGATGGCGGGGAAACCCACTTCATGTACAACGGAATCGGTCAGTTACGATTCTCGCAGAACGCACAACAGGCCATTGATCAAGAATACGCATACACCAAATACGACAATCTCGGTCGTGTGATCCAAGTGGGTAAGTTACAGGGCTCTATGAGTTTGACCAACGCCAATGACATCAACTTTCCGACAACTGATGGGGACGAATGGGTGAAAACCACTTATTCAGTTCCCGGACCTACCAGTATGAGTCAGGAATACCTACAGAACCGGGTAAGTTATACCGAGAATTATAAAGGCATAAAAACCTTTTACAGCTACGACCCGCATGGAAACGTGACAAGACTGAGTCACGATTTGAACGACCCGCTGATGGATGACGTGCTCATCGAATATGAGTACGACCTTATTAGCGGGAATGTCCTGAGCGTCCATTATCAACCAGGACAACGTGATGAGTTCACCCACCGCTACAGTTATGATGAGGATAACCGTATTGTAAAAGTGGAAACAAGCACGGATGGTGTGCTATGGGATACCGATGCTACCTACGAGTATTATGCTCATGGGCCGCTGAAGCGGACCATTCTTGGAGAGGACAAGGTACAGGGAACGGACTATGTCTATACTCTGCAAGGTTGGCTGAAAGGCATCAATCACCCTGACTTTACCCTGAACGGTAACCAGTTGACGGCCAGTTTGGACCCTTCACAGGATGGAATGGCAAACAGTGATGTAGCACGTGATGCCTTCAGCATGATGCTGCATTACCATGATGCCGATTTCACCAAACTCGGCTCACCATTTGCAAATCCCACTAATAGTATTGAAGTTGAACTCGTTGATGATTTATTGGATCCGAACCATCCGACCAATGGTGCCAACCTTTACAACGGGAACATAGGAGCATGGGTCAGCAACCTTGATGTGTCATCCATTGACCCACAGGATTATTTTGGTAGTCCGCTTCAGGCATGGAGCTATCGATACGATGACCTGAATCGGATCAAATATGCCAATTACAATGAACGGTCTGGCGGAGTATGGGACCTTACCGCCAACAATGACTTTAGCAGTTCCTTCAATTACGATGGCAATGGTAATCTCATGACTCTAAGCAGAAACAGCATTGATGTCGACCAGAGCAATGGCGTCCAGAATATGATGGACCAGCTCAGCTACAGCTATCCGGAGGTAAGTGGACTTAAGGTGAGCAACCGATTGGAAATGGTGCATGATGCTGTAGATGAGACCACCCAGAATGATCAGCAGGATGATATCGAAGGCTACCATCATTACGAGTATGATGCTATCGGGAACCTGGTGAAGGAATACGGATCCTCCGCGCCAAGTTTTGACCCCAATACAGATGAGCTGATGACCGTTAACTGGAACCTACAGGGCAAAGTGGCAAGTGTGGAACGGCCCTCTTACTCGAATGCCCCTGAAATAACTTTTACATACGATGCGCAGGGCAACCGCGTAAAGAAAAAGGTGCAACCCGCCAATACAGATACATATATTGAGACATTCTATGTGCGCGATGCACAGGGCAACATCATGGCTGTATATGATAAGGAGTACAATGATATTACAGAAGGGAATGAAATGGTTTTGACATTGAAAGAGCGTCCTCTTTATGGAAGTAGTCGCGTAGGTGAGAATAGAACAGGGGTGGTCATCAAACATCAGTTGCTGCCACAATCAGGAAATCCTGTTACTGTGGAACCTGAACAAGAACATGTTGCCGATCAGAGGCTAATGCCGGTTGCTGGTGTTTTCGAGGCTATTTCCATCATACAGGCAGCCGATCACTGGGATGTTTCCTCGTCCGTGGCTTCCTCATCTGGAATTTCGAGTGGAGCACTTGGTTACGCACCGGCCAATACTGTGGTTGGAGAGACCAGATATGGACAAAAGGTCTTTACAGCAGTAATTTGCAGGCAGGAGCCTTTATTGAACTCGTTTTTCGGAGGCTCACCATCGGTGTTATTATATGGCCCGGATGGATTGCTGATGGATGATTTTTGGGACATGATCGCTGACCCGAATTCCAGCGCATTGGCCATGGAATCACCGAATAGTCCGGACTTTTGGTATCTTTTCACCATGGACGCACAGGGACATGTCTATTACCATGTCATTGACGTGTTGAACAATAGAGTGGAACAGAAGAACATTGAACTCTTTAATAGCCAAAATGGGAATGAGGAGACCTTTAGCAGAGGCATGGCGTTGGTTGCCGATTATTCTTCTGGAAGCAGCAGGCTGTATGTGAAGAAAGATGGTGGAACGGAAGGAGAACTTTACAGCTTGGAAATATCTTCTAACACGTTTATAAGCAATCCAAGTGTTGATCCAGCCCTGTTGAATTTGGAGGTTCGTTATCCAACCAGTGGTTCATGCAAGAAATCTGAAGTACAGATATCGCCCGATGGCAGTAAGATCGCGTTCGTAGGCATGTCGGAGAAAAAGCAGTTACTGCTTCCAAGACTCTTCCCTTATTCAATGTTGAGAAATTCCGCGAGAGAAGCAATTCTGGTTTACCAGTTGGATGCCGACCATCATGTCTATCCACCTCCTCCGGTGATACCACCCTACGCATACTGGAATCAAACTTTTTTCTCGGAGATATCTGCATCTTACAGCCTTTCCAGCAACAGTAGGTTGGTCAATTCCTTCGATTTTACAGCAGATGGTAACATCTATTTCCGTGCTTCTGCTTTGGGTTCGTTCGGGCTGAATGCGAACGGTGACCTACTTAGAAGATGGAACATTGGCTCGTCTGCTGACGACATTTACCAAGGACAAATTGGGGAGGTTCGCAGAGGCGCCAATGGGAACATGTATGCTCCTGTTTACGACCCTGTTCGGGATCCGGTAGGTCCTACTGGGTTTTTCTGGAGACCCAATTACAATGCGCTGCTTGAGGTTCCGGACCCCGATCAGACTGCACAGTTACCTACTGTGAACACATTATCCGTGGCTTCAGGTATAAGTGCCAATGTGAGTAATGAGATGCGGCTGCAACCGCACCGCATCTACCCGCTTGATGTTCAACGCCAAAGATCACTTGGCCACAAATACTATGAGCTTACCGACCACTTGGGCAATGTGCGTAGCGTTATCACCGATTGGAAACTCTCCGATGTATCTGCGGTCTATGACCCTGCCCATGTGGGCGACCCGAATTACATCACCGACTATCTGGCATCCAATTTCAGGTCTGATGTGCTTTCGGTTTCCAACTTCTATCCGTTTGGATCTATTATGCCAGGGCGTTCGTTCAACTCAAATTCACACCGTTACTCTTTCAATGGTTACGAACGTGATGACGAAATCAAAGGCAGCGGTAACTCTATAAACTTTGGTGCAAGAATGTTAGATACAAGATTGGGCAGATTTATGAGCTTAGACCCATATTCTCGTTTATCAACAGGTGTTTCGCTATACAGCTTTGCAGGTAATAGCCCAATCCTTTTTATTGATTTTGACGGCAACTTTAAATATCCGAAAGGTTCTACCCAAGAAAAAGATTATCCCAAACTCACAAATTATTTAAAGAACTCGGTACAGGAAATAGCGAACAACCCAACCATAATAAAGGCACTTGCTGAATATGGGCAGATATCGGAAGCCGATGTTAAAAAAGCACTTACGTGGGGAGAAGGCCCAACAATAAATGTTACTCCACTTAAAGGGGCAAACGGAGAGTTCTCACCGGGTATTGGTTCGGATGAATTACGGATAAATACTAAAATTGTTGAGCAATTGGAAAATGCAACGGGTGATGATAGAGATGCGGCTCTGTTACTTGTAGGAAGTACCATTTTACATGAATACACACACTATGGAGATGACCAAGATGGAAAAGATTATCCAGGTGAAGAAGGGCAAAAATTTGAAGAAAAGGTTTACGGACGAGATATTGATAATTTAGAAGATGCAAAAAAGACCTTGAACGAATACAACAAACGACACAGTAGCGATGGTAGCGGAAGTTCAACAGGTTCAGTAACCTTGCCCGAAGTAACAATTACCCCTGAAAAAGATGAAAGTACAGGCAACTAAAATGAAAGGCAGTATGGTTTTAGCTCTTATACTTTTTTTAGCTTCTTGTGTCAATTCTACGCAAGAAACAGGAACGGAAAGTGAAAATTCAGTATTTAATAAAAGCTGTCCTGAAATACAGTTAGTCGAGTCATTACTTCAAAGTTCGCTTGATTATGAAGAGCTACAACACTACTTTCATTTTGAAGAGCTGCCCGAACGGATTCCATTAACAATTACCCAAAGCGAATCCATTCCTAAAGGAATTACACTTGAAAAAGGCGGTGAAAAAGTTGAATTTACTTCAAAAAACAATCAAAAAGCAATAGCTTTTACTAAGGTTCTAATAGAGCAAAATACAGCAGAAGTATCCTTTAATTATCCGCCCGAAGGAATAATAGTTGAACTCTACTTTAATAAAACTGATTGCAGTTGGGAACTTGAAAAAGGACAGATAAAAGAGCAATGAAACCAAAGCCCAAGTTCACCGCTTGGGCTTATTTTTTGCTCCAAAACCTACTTCCTGCCCCTACAATCCAAAAAAGTTTTCCACAATCCTAAATTTTCTTGTAACTCCCTGTATTTCTTTCTATTACGCCCATTTTCCTTTCTTTTTCCCCTTTGCCCCATTCTGCTTGCATTCAGGCGGATTTTAAGGGCGGTTTGTGGTGGTGTTTTAGGTGTGTTTTTCAGTTGGTCGGTTCGGTGGTTTTTCTCTTTGGTTTTGGTCTTGTTTTCGGGTCGGTTTTGGTGGCTTTTTCGGCTTACTTTTCCTTTTTTGGTGGCTGTGGTCTAAGGGGCTGTTTTGCTCGCTCATTTTCGACTTTTAAAGGGCTGTTTTGGTCAGCTTTGGTTTTCGGCTCTTATCGGCTCTAAATTTCTTGTTTCGGTCGGTCGGTTTTCGGGCTTTTCTGCTCTAATCACTTTTTAATTATTGG